>JAKOWJ010000003.1 GCA_029781595.1 Pseudomonadota bacterium
CACGCCCTTGTAGCGCGTCGTGACCGGCTCCTCGAGGCGCACCTTCCAGTTGGCGAGGTCGGCCTCGGTGAACAGGCCCCCCTGCGCGCGCACGCTGGCCACCAGCGCCCGGGCGATGTCCCCGCGGTAGAAGCGGTCCTGGGCGGCGTAGATGGCCTGCCTGCGCGACTTGCCGGCCGCGAGGGCCAGGCGCTCGGCCTCGACGAGCTTGCGCAACGTCGCGGCGAGTTCCGGCTGCCGGAAGATCTCGCCGGGCTCCGGCGCGTGGTCGCCGGGGCGCGGCAGCATGACGCGCCGCGAGTCCGGCCACTGCATCAGGTGGGCGCGCTGGCGCTCGATGTAGTTGGCGAGTTGCGCCTCGATGGGATAGCCGTCGGCCATCTCGATGGCCGGCTGCAGCACCTGCGCCAGCGAGAGCCTGCCGAACTCCGCGAGCATGGTCAGGATGCCGCCGGGCGTGCCGGGCGTGACGGCCGCGAGCGGGCCGTACGGCGGCGGGTGGTCCATGCCCTTCGAGCGGAAGAACTCGGCGGTGGCGCCCGTCGGCGCGACGCCCAGGGCGTTCACCCCGATCACCTTGTGCGTGTGCGGGTTCCAGACGAGCGCCTGCGTCTCGCCGCCCCAGTGCAGCGTGTCCCACATCGTGGCGGTGGCCGCGATCATGGCGCAGGCCGCGTCCACGGCATTGCCGCCCTGGATGAAGATGCGCGCGCCGGCCGCGGCGCCCAGGGGCTTGCCGGTGACGGCCATCCAGTCCTTGCCGTGCAGCGGCGGCTTCTGGGTGCGTTGCGCGAGGGCGGCCGCGGGCGCGGCGGCCACGGCCAGGGCGAGGAGCAGTCGGGCGAGCATGGCGGTTCTCCGGTTCAGGACGCGGCCTTCTCGCGCGCGATCCATTCGTCGATGCGGCGGTCGAGCACGTCCAGGGGCAGCGCGCCGTCGTCGAGCAGCGCGTTGTGGAAGCGGCGCAGGTCGAACCTCGCGCCCAGCGCCCGCTTCGCCCGCGCGCGCAGCGCCTGGATGCGCAGCTCGCCGACCTTGTAGCCCAGCGCCTGGCCCGGGTCGAGGATGTAGCGGTCCACCTCCGCGATGGCCGCGCTCTCGTGGATGCCGGCGGTGTCGGCGAGGTAGCGGATGGCCCGCTCGCGCGACCACCCGAAGGCGTGCAGGCCCGTGTCCACCACCAGCCGGCAGGCGCGCCACATCTCCGCCGACAGGCGCCCGAACTCCTCGTAGGGCGTGCGGTAGATCCCCATCTCCTCGCCCAGGCTCTCGGCGTAGAGGGCCCAGCCCTCGGCGTAGGCCGTGTAGAACGAGGCGCGGCGGAAGGCCGGCAGGCCCTTGAGCTCCTGGGCCCGCGCGATCTGCAGGTGGTGGCCGGGCACCGCCTCGTGCAGCAGCACCGAGGGCATGTCGTACTTCGGCCGGCGCTTCAGGTTGTTGGTGTTGGCCTCGAAGAATCCCGCGCGCGTGCCGTCCAGGGCCCCGCGCGTGTAATGCTCGGCGTTGTCGCCCAGGAACGCGGGCATGGGCCGGATGCCATAGGGCAGGCGCGGCAGCTCGGCGAAGAAGCGCGGCAGCTCGGCGTCGGCGCGCTTGGCGATGTCGCGGTAGTGCTCCAGCATGCCCTCGGCGCTCGCGTGGTAGAAGCGCGGGTCCGTGTGCAGGAAGTGCAGGAACTGCGCGAAGTCGCCCTGGAACCCGGAAGCGGCGATGACGCGGTCCATCTCCTTCCGGATGCGCGCGACTTCGGCGAGGCCCATGTCGTGGATCTCGCGCGCCGTGAGCGTCGTGGTGGTCATCTGCGCGATGCGCTGCTGGTAGTAGGCATTCCCCGCGGGCAGCGTGGAGGCCGAGAGCGACTCGCGGCACGCGGGCAGGTAGCTGTCGCGCACGAAGTCGCGCAGCCGCGCGAACGCGGGCTGCACCTTCCCGGCGATCACCGCCTCGGCAGCGGCGGCCAGGCGCAGGCGCTCGGCTTGCGGCACGTCGGCGGGAAAGCGCGTGAACGGGCGGTAGAAGGCGCTCGCCCTCGGGTCGCCGGCCGCGAACCCGTCCAGCTGCCCCGGCACGCGCAGCATCGCCGCGCGCGGCGGCATCCAGCCGGTGCGCATGCCCGCCTCCATGAGGGCGCGCGACTGCTCCAGCAGCCGCGGGGCCGCCGCCAGTCGCGCGAGCCAGTTCTCGTAGTCGCGCACCGTGCGGAAGGGCATGGCGCGCGCCAGCATGAGCAGCAGCGTGTGCGGGCCCGAGGAGGGCGAGACCTGCAGCCAGCCGTCGCCGTAGCCGGCGCCGAAGGGCGCCTCGCCGTAGAGGGCGTCGAGGTCGCGTTCCTGCTCGAGGCGCCCCTTCATCATCGCGAGCGACAGGCCATCCTGCTCGTCCAGCGCGGCGGCGTCGAAGGCGTCCAGCTCGGCCAGCACCGCCTTCGCGTGCGCCTTGCGGGCGGCGATGGCGGCCACGGACGCGTCGTGCAGGCGGTCGTCCCAGGCGTGGTTGCCCAGCATCGTCGCGAACTCGGGCCGCTCCTGCTGGCCGAGCGCGAATTCGCGGTCGAAGAGCGCGTGCAGCGCGGCGTTGGGGGCCGGCGCGGCGCCCGCGGCGGGCAGGCAGGCGGCGGCGAGGACGAGGGCGAGGAAGGCGAGGGAACGCGGCATCGGGGCGCACTCCGGGGGGCGAAGCGCGAATTCTAGCCGCCCCGCCCCGCCGGTGGCGCCCCGCGGGGTATCAGGGCATGTTCGCGGTCTTCCAGAGGCCCATCACGCGGCCCTCGGGATCGGCGAAGAGCGCGAAGGAGCCCATCTCGCCGACCTTCTGCTCCTCGAGCAGGATCTTCCCGCCCGCGGCCACGATGCGGTCGCGGTAGGCCGCGAGGTCGTCCACCAGCATGTAGCAGGCCAGGTTGCCCGGCCAGGGGCCCTCGCCGCTGGGCTTCATGATGCCGCCGTTGATGCCGCCCTGCCCGCCCGTCTCCACCATGCGGTAGTCCATTTCGGGCCAATGCTGGATCTTCCAGTCGAACACCTTCTCGTAGAACGCGGCGACGCCGGCCGGATCCTTCGACCACAACTCCCAGTGCACGACGGGGCTTCCCATGGCGGCCTCCCTTTGGCGCGTGGATGGAACGGCGATTCTGGGCCCGGCCCGCCTCGCCGCGCTTGACGGACTGTTACGGCGCGGCCCCGGCCAGGCGCCCGTTGGCGAGCTTGTCGATGTCCTCGGTGAGGCGCGCGTCGAAGCTCACGCCCTGGAAGCGCCAGTCGCCGCCGGGCTTGTAGACCTTGAACTCGAAGCGCAGCGGCTGGCGCTCGAAGCCGACGAGGTAGATGAGGTGCGCGTAGTGCGCGCCGACCTTCTGCTCGACGATGCGCTCGTTGAAGAGGTAGCCGCCCACCAGGCCGTGCAGCTTGGCCAGCTCGCCCTTGAGGTTCTTCACCTGGTCGCCGTTGCCGTCGACCCAGCGGTTGGTGCCGTAGAGGAAGTCGATGGCCTGCGAGGTCTCGCCCTTGGCGATGAGCGCGAAGAAGCGCTCGGGGATGCCGCCGTAGTCGTCGGCGCGCGCGAGGGGGATGACGGCGAGGCAGGCGAGGATCGCGGCGAGGCGTTTCATGGGGACCTCCCTTCCGGCGGGCAGCGGGATCGCTGCGGGCAAGACTACACCCGGTGGCCTAGGGTGTCCGGCCTTCCTCGCGCGGCTGGCGCGCCGCGCGCTGGCGCAGCTGCCGGCGGTAGCCGTCCCGCACCGCGAAGGCGACGACCTCGCGCCCGCGCCAGGCGGCGTACTCCTGCACGAAGTCCTTCACGCTCGCATAGGGGCCCGCGAGGTGGCCCGGGCGCTTGGAATCGCCCGTGAACCAGTGGGCGCCGCCCCGCTCGAAGGTGGCCATCCAGTGCCGGCGCAGCGTGTTGCCCGCGATCGTGACGGGCGCGAACTCGATCATGAGGTAGGCCGGCCGCGAGGCCGGCTCGACGGCGCGCAGCGACTCGACGGCGAAGCGCGCGAGGTCCACGCACACGCCCGTGGGGCTCGCGTAGAACGCCGCCGGCTCGAAGATCGCCAGGGGCCCGCCGCGGCCGCGCTGCGTCTCCGACAGCGCGAGGGCCCGCTCCCGGTCGTAGGCGAAACGCGCGCCGATCCACGCGTTCACGTCCTCGGCGCTTCGCCACTGTCGCAGGGCCTGCGCCCAGTCGGCCGCCTCCGGCGCCGCGAGCGCCACCGCCACGCGCGCCTCCGGCGCATCGGACGCGGGATCGGCCCGCGGGAGCGGGGCCGCGCAGCCGCCCAGCGCGATCGCGAGGGCCGCGAGGGCCTCAGGCCAGCGCGACCACACGGACGGGCGACTCCTTGTGGACGCGGAAGCCCAGGCGCTCGTAGAGCGCGCGCGCGCCGGCGTTGGCGGTCATCACGTGCAGGTACGGCGTCTCGCCCCGGCCGCGCATGCGCGAGACGAGCAGCCGCGTGAGGCGGCCCGCGTGGCCGCGCCCCTGGAAGTCCGGGTGCGTGCACACGCCGCTGATCTCGCGCAGCCGCCCCGCCTGGCCACGCTCGCCGGCCATGGCGACCAGCCGCGCGCCGTCGAAGACGCCGAAGTAGTCGCCGAGCTCGATCGTGCGCGGGCCGAACGGTCCCGGCCGCGTGAGCTGCGCGAGCGCCATCGCCTGCGCCACGTGCGCCGGCCCCAGGGGCACGGCTTCGGGCACCGGCGCGTCCGGCGGATCCCCGCCCGCCCAGATCATCTTGAGCATCGTGGCGTCGGCCTCGATGCGCCAGCCCTCCGGCGCGGGACCGGACCACGCGTCGCAGTAGAAGCGCTCGTCCCGTGCGCAGAACGGCGCGAGCGCGGCGAAGTCGGGGCTGTGCGGATCGGGGAAGGCGACGATGGGCGAGAAGCCCGCGGCGTAGCGGCGCGCGCGCCCGTCGCCCACGGAGAAGCGCGCCTGGTCGCCCGAGAGGACGTGCCAGAAGATGTTGTCGAGCAGGTGTTCCATCGTGCGCAAAGGTAGGGGCGGGAGGCCGGCCGTGGCAAGCCGCCGTCAGCGCAGGGCCGCCGCGCGGGCCCGCTCGACGCGGGCGACGAGGTCCGCCGCGACGGGGTTCTCCGCCAGCGGCGTGCCGGTGTAGCCGTGCCACGTCGGCATGAAGGCGACCGAGGCGCCCAGGCGAGAGGGATGCGCCAGGCGCAGCTCGATGCGAGGCGGCGTGGAGGCCGACCAGAGCCGCACCTCGGCGATTCCCGCCAGCGGGACCCGGACCTGCACCGCGCCCCGCCGCACCAGCAGCGCGTCTCCCGCGTCGAGGACCTCGTCCGCCAGTTGCCACAGGTAGCTGCGCCGGACCAGGAGGACGAACACGACGGCGAATGCCGGCAGGAACCAGGAGAGCGCGTCGCCCGTGAGCCGGCCGTGGCGCCACTCCACGACGAACAGGAAGGCCGTGCCGGCGAGGATGGCGCCGGGCAGGGCCCGCTTCTGCCACGGGGTGAGGCTCGAGGAAAGTCGCTTCACGGGGCCCGGGCCCGCCGCGCCTCAGGCGGCGGCCGCCTCGCGGACGAGCCGCGCCCGCAGCTGCCCGCAGCCGCCCTCCACCGCCTGCCCGGCCGAGTCGCGGATCTTGGCGAGGATGCCGCGCCCGTTGAGCGCCCGGGCCATGTCCAGCACCCTCTCGCGCGGCGGGCGCCGGAAGGCCGTGCCGCCGACGGCGTTCCACGGGATGAGGTTCACGACGGCGTACTTGCCCGCGAAGAGCCTCGCGAGGCCGTCGATCTCGTCGGGCCCGTCGTTCACGCCGTCGAGCAGCGTCCACTGGACCTGGACCGGGTAGCGCGTGGCGCGGGCGTAACGCTCGCCCTCCTCGGCCAGCTCGGCCGGCTCGAGCCTCGGCGCCCGCGGCAGCAGGCCCGCGCGGCGTTCCGCGACCGTCGAGTGCAGCGAGAGCGCCAGCGCCGGCCGCACGCGGCCGGCCGGCAGGCGGGCGAACGCGCGCCGGTCGCCCACGGTGGAGAACACGAGGTCCTTGTGCCCGATGCCGCCCTCGGTGCCCAGCCAGTCGATGGCGTCCATCGTCTCGTCGAGGTTGTGCGCCGGCTCGCCCATGCCCATGAAGACGACCTTGCCCACCGCGCGCCGCGCGCGCGCCAGCGCCACCTGCGCGACCATCTCCGCGCTGCCGAGGTGGCGTGCCAGCCCGCCCTGCCCGGTCATGCAGAAGGTGCAGCCCACGGCGCAGCCGACCTGCGTGGAGACGCACAACCCGTCGCGCGGCAGCAGCACGGACTCGATCGACAGGCCGTCGGCCAGGCCCACCAGCAGGCGCGTGGAGCCGTCGGCCGCGGGGTGCTCCGAGATCGCCGTCGCGAGCGAGTCGAACTGCGCGGCGAGCGCGGGCAGCGACTCGCGCAGCCGGCGCGGCAGGTGCGCCTCGCCGCGGGGCGGCCCGGCATCCAGGGGCAGGCCATGCGTCCACGCGCGCAGCACCCGCCGCTCGTGGCACGGGCGCGCGCCGAGCGCGCGCAGGCGTTCCCGCAGGTCTTCCAGTCGCATGCCGCGCATTATCGGCCAATGCGCGGCCGGGCGAGCGCCGGCGCGGCTAGCGCTCGACGAGCTCGACCCGGCGGTTGCGGGCCCGGCCTTCCTCGGTGCGGTTGCTGGCCACCGGGGCGATGGGGCCGGCCCCCTGCGCGGAAAGGCGCGCGGCCGCCACGCCGAAGCGCGACGCGAGCGCCTTCACCACGGCGTCGGCGCGCGCGCGCGACAGGCGCAGGTTCGCGTCCGGCTGGCCCACGTTGTCGGTGTGCCCGACCACGAGCAGCTGCAGCTTCGGCGAGGCCGCGAGGAGCCTGGCCACCTCCTTGAGCGTCGCGTCGGACTCGGCCTTCACGTCCGCCTTGCCGGTGTCGAAGTGGATGCCGTAGACCGCGACGTGGCCGTTGGCCAGGATGTCCTTCGAGAACGCGGCCGCGTCGGCCGTGACCTCCTGCGCCATCGTCCCGGTCTCCAGCACCTCCAGCAGGTACTGCGCCGTGCCGTAGGCGCTCAGGTGCACCCACATCTCGCGGCCCTGGTTGGCCACGCGCATCCAGGTCTCCGCCCCGTCGTCGACCTGCCCGACGACCTCCCCGCCCAGCGGCTTGAGCGCGTTGCCGTAGTTGCGCAGCAGCTGCACCCGGCTCGGTTCCGGCCGCCCTTCGTCGAGGTAGTACTGCACGGAGGTGAGCCGGCCTTCCACCACGTGCTCGCGCCCCTTCGCGTCGGTCACCTTCCACGAGTCGAACGGCGCCTGCCTGCACGAGTAGATGTGGTAGCCGGGCATGCGCGTGACGAGGGCGTGGTCCTTGCAGCCGGCGGCGTCGGGTTCGGCGGCGAGCGCGGTGGCGGCGGCGAGGCATGCGGCCGCGATGGCGGCGCGATGGGCGATCGGGGACATCGGCAAGCTCCTGTCGGGGTCGATTGTCGGCGGGCGAGACGCGCCCGAGGCCATCAGAACCCGCGCCCCGCGGCCTCCGGTTGACCGGGGTCAACCGCGTCCGCGATCGCTACGTGCGCCAGTCGATCGCGCCGCGGCCGGCCTGCGCGAGGAACGCGTTCGCCCGCGAGAAGTGCCGGCACCCGAGGAAGTGCCGCGCCGACAGGGGCGAGGGGTGGCCGGCCTCCAGCACCAGGTGCCGGCCACGGTCGATGGCCGGGGCGCGCGACTGCGCGTGCCGGCCCCACAGGAGGAAGACGCTGGGCGGCGCGCGCCGCGAGGCGTGCGAGAGCAGCGCGCCGGTGATCGCGTGCCAGCCGAGACCCTCGTGCGAGGCGGGCCGGTCGCGCGCCACGGACAGAGCGGTGTTGAGCAGGAGCACGCCCTGCGCCGCCCAGGCCGTGAGGTCGCCGTGCGCGGGCGCGGCGAGGCCCAGGTCGTCCGCGAGCTCGCGGTACACGTTGCGCAGGGACGGCGGGATGCGCACGCCGCGCGGCACCGAGAACGCGAGTCCCGTCGCCTGCCCCGGCTGGTGGTAGGGGTCCTGGCCGAGGATCACGACGCGCACCCGCTCCGGCGGCACGAGCGCGAGCGCGCGATAGCGCGCGTTCGCCGGCGGGTAGATCTCCTCGCGCCTCGCCTCCTCGCGCAGGCGACGCTCGAGACCGGCCAGCGAGCGCGCGAGGACGTCGTCCAGGGCGTCGCGCCACGCCTCGGGCAGCCCCGGCTCCGCGTGCTCCGCGCCCGTCCCGCGAGGGCTCTCGTGGAGGTCCGTCATGCGTCGATTTTCGGCGAAAACTTTTCATCATGCGGGGAACGGCCGAGTCTTAACAGACTACTCAAAAACATTAACATCTGCGATTTTTTCGTCGCGGCTGGCCATCCGGCGGCCGCCATCCCAGACGAAAGGAAATCGCAAATGCAATCGATCAAGCCCGTCCGCACGAACGAAGAGGACCTCCTGGCCGGCTCCGGGGAAGGCAAGACGCAGGATCCCGCCGCGAACGCGATCCGCGCGCTGGAGGATTGGGAACTCGCCGTGGCGGGCGGGGGGGAAGACCAGCCCCTGTGGCACTAGGCCGGCCGCGGTGGGCCGGCGAAGCCGGGCGGGGGCGATGCGCCCCCCGCCCGGGCTGGCGGATGGGCCGCGCTACGCCTCGGCGAGCGCGGCTCTGGCGCCCCGGGCCGTGGTGCGGGTGCCGGCCGCCTTCAGGGGCGCCTTCGGCCCCGGCACGGACCCGTCGCGGTACAGGGGCTTCTCGCCCATCGCGTGCAGCTGCCCGCGAATGGCCTCCGCCTCCGCGAACAGCGCGTTGGCCGCCTGGCAGGCGCGCTCACGGTCGTGCTGGCCCCGGTACAGCCAGAAGAGCGAGGCCAGGGCCGCGTGCCGCGGGAAGGGCTTGGCCGAGCTTTCCGAGGCCATCCTGTACACGCTCGCGACGCCGGCCTCGGACCGGGCGTCGACCGCTTCGCGCAGGGCCGTGACGAGCGCGAACTCCTTGGCGCTCACGCCGGCGTTGGACTTGCGCCGGCGCGCGAGCTGGGCCATCACGCGGTCGGCCGCCCGCGAGTAGCCCCCGAGGCGAAGCAGGCAGGCCAGCAGCACGCAATCCGGGGGCGAATCCACGATGAGCCGCGCCACCTGGTCGTCGTCGTAGAGCCGCTTGGCATAGCCGAAGTCGCCGGCGAGCAGCGACTCCCAGAGTTGCCGCGACTGGCGGCCGCGGCGCGCCATCTTCGCGTCCACCGCCACGCCCTTGAGCCGGTTGCCCACCGACCACATCCGGCCGTAGGTGCCGATGAACATGCTGAACGCGCCCAGCGCGGCGAGCGGGCTCTGGCGAACGGCGAGGTCGCCGAAGGACTCCTCGGCCGCGAAGGCCTCGCCGGGCTCGGGCGCCGAGCCGGCGTCGCGGCCCAGCGACTTCAGGTAGTCGAAGTACCAGATGACGGCGGCCGTCTTGTTGCCCACGCCGAGCTTGCGGTAGAGCCCGTGCAGGTACACGCGCATCGTGCCCTCGCGGTAGCCCATGCTCTCGGCGATGGCGCGGTTGGAATCGCCCTGCGACAGCAGCTCGAGCATCTGGCGGTCGCGGTCGGTGATATCGATGGTCTTGGTCATCAGAGAAATCCCTTGTCTTGCTGGAGTGATTCGACGAGGGACTGGAATGCCTCCAGCCCCGCCGGGGAAGCGGTGTCGAGCCCGAGGTCTTCGGACTCCTCGCGGATCATGGTCTCGAACGCCGACGCGAGCGCCGGGTCGAAGCGGGTGCCGGCGCCGCGGCGGATCTCGGCCAGCGCGACCTGCATGCTGCGCCGGGACTCGCCCTCGAGGCCGCAGACCATCGCGTCGTAGGCGTCGGCCACGGCGCAGGCCCGAGCCGCGAACGGGATGCGGTCCCTGTCCACGCGGGGCGGGTGGCCCGCGCCGTCCCACCGCGCATGGTGGTAGGCCGCGATGTCGTGCGCCAGCAGCAGCCTCGGGTGCGACTCGCCGCGCAGGATCTCGGCGCCCGCGTCGGTGTGGCGCTCGGCCAGCGCGCGGCCGGCTTCGCCCAGGAGTCCCCGGCCCTCGAAGACCGCCTCGGGCAGCGAGGCCATGCCGATGTCGTGAAGCTCCGCGGCGAGCCCCATCTCGAGCGCGTCGAGCGGGGGCCGGCCCGAGGCGAGGGCGAGCGACTTCACCAGCGCGCCCACGCGGGCCCCGTGCATGCCCGTGTCGTCCAGGCGCATCGTCGCCGTCACCGACAGGCGCTGCAGCGAGGCCCAGTTCTCCGGCGCCGCCGGGCGGCCCAGGCCGGCCTGCAGGCGCGCCCGGGTGCGCTCGCGCACGAGCTCGGGACCCGCCGCCGGCGAGTCGAACAGGCTCGCGAAGGCGAGGTGCTCGCGCGCACGCTCCACCGCGTGCCGGTACGCGAGGTCGGAGAGCTCCTGCAGGCGCAGCAGCGCCCGCTCGGGGTTGCCCGCCGCCTCCTCCACGCGAACGATCGTGGCCAGCGTGTCGCGAAGCGCGCCCGGCACGCCGCGCGCCATGGCGAGCGCCTCGTCCAGGCGCGTCAGGGCGATGTCGGACTGGCCGGTGGCCACCTCGTAGGTGGCCCGCGCGGTCGCGGCAGCGATGTGCGCGCGGGGCGTGTCCGCCACCGCCGCACGCGCGGCCAGCTCGTCGACGATCGGACGCGCCTGCGCCGTGCGATCCAGCGCGACGAGCAGTCGCACGAGGTTCCGGCGCAGCAGGAACGCGAAGTTTCCGCCGATCGACTCCAGGACCTCGGGGCCGGCGCGCATCGCCTCCTCGCCGCAGCGCAGGCCCTCCTCGAACTGCCCGACCTGGTAGTGGCCGTTGGCGAGATTGCACAATCCCGTCACGCGCGCATGCAGGAGGTCGGGCACGCCTTCGGCGAAGCGCACGCCGCGGCGGTAGGCGCGGATGGCGAGGTCGTAGTTGAACCCGACGGCGAACGCGAGCCCGATGTTGCCCCAGGTGTAGGCGAGCTGCGGGACGTCGCCCGCCTCCTGCGCGAGCGTCGCCGTCCGCGCGAAGTGGGCGAAGGCCGCCACGAGGTCCGCGGTGTCCGCCGCCAGAAGCCCGCTGTACCCGGAGGCGCGAAGCTCCAGCGCGCGGTCGCCCGTGACGATGGACTGCGCGAGCACGGCGCGCGCCAGCGGCAGCGCCTCGAGGGAACGGCCGACGCGGTGCAGCGAGCGGCAGAAGGCGAACACGGCCTCGGCGACCACGAGGCGCTCGGTGGCGACCAGCGGCTCGCCGAGCTGCGCGATGACCGGCGCGACCGCCTCGGACAGTTCGTCGCGATCGACCCGCGCGAGGCCCGGCTGCAGGCGTCCGAGGGCGCCCAGCGCGGAGGTCGATTCCTGGATTCCGGCGTGCGACACGAGTGGCGATTTATGCCCGTTAATTGCCTTGGCCCGCATTCTACGCAGGTTGGGGCCTGCCCGACAGGCGGCGCCCCGGCCACCCGCGGGCGCCCGCGCTCAGCCGCTGCGCACCCGCGAGACGACCCGCGCCACCGCCACGGCGACGCCGCCCGCGACCAGGCCCACCACCGCGTCCGCGAGCAGCGCGAGCAGGCCAGCCGCCCTGCCCTCGCCCGCCACGGCGTGCACGGCCGCCTCCAGGCCCGGGATGCCGTGGGCGAGGATGCCGCCGCCCACGAGGAACATGGCCGCCGTGCCGGCCACGGTGAGGCCCTTCATGAGCCACGGCGCGCCCGCGAGCACGGCCCGCCCCAGAGCCCGCTGCGCGCGCACCGGCCCGCCCGCGCCCGGCCGCGAGGCCAGCAGCAGGCCCAGGTCGTCGAGCTTCACGATGGCCGCCACGAAGCCGTACACGCCCACCGTCATCGCCACCGCGACGGCCGAGAGCACGGCCACCTGCTTCGCGAAGGGCGCCTCGGCGACGGTGCCCAGCGCGATCACGATGATCTCGGCCGAGAGGATGAAGTCGGTGCGCACGGCGCTGCGGATCTTCCCGCGCTCGAGCGCGACGAGGTCCGCGGCGGGATCGGCGAGCGCGCCGGCCAGGGCCTCGTGGCGCGCGCGGTCCTCGCCCTCGGCGGCCAGGAAGCGGTGCGCCACCTTCTCGAAGCCCTCGAAGCAGAGGAAGAGCCCGCCCGCCATGAGCAGGGGCAGCACGGCCCAGGGCGCGAAGGCGCTGATCGCGAGCGCGGCCGGCACCAGGATCGCCTTGTTGCGAAGCGAGCCGAGCGCGACGGCCCACACGACGGGCAGCTCGCGGTCGGCGCGCACGCCCGTCACCTGCTGGGCGTTGAGGGCGAGGTCGTCGCCGAGCACCCCCGCCGTCTTCTTCGCGGCGACTTTCGTCATCACCGCGACGTCGTCGAGGACGGTCGCGATGTCGTCGAGCAGCGCGAGCAGGCTCCCGGCGGCCATCAGAGGTCGTCGGGCACCTTGGGCGGCGGGCGGAACTTCTTCGCCATCTCCACCGCCTCGCCGCGCAGGCCCGGCGGCAGGCGCGACGGCGGCACGGCGACCTCGTCGCCCGACGGCGAGGCCGTGGCCGTCGGCGGCTCCGGCGTGGCGGGGGCGACCACGGGCGCGGAAGGCGGCGGCTCCGGCTCGTCGGCCCAGCCCGGCGGCAGCAGCACGTGACGCACCGCGCCGCCCGGCTGCGCGGCGAGCGCCACCGCCACGACGCGGCCCCGCAGGTCCAGCAGGGGTCGGCCGCCGATGGCGGGCCCTGCCGGCACCGTCGCCGAAACCGTGCCGGGCTTGCCGCCCGCGTCCACCTGCTGCACCACGCCCTCGGCGAGCTTCACCTCGCCGGACTCGCCCACGACGGCGGCGTAGACGCGCTCGCCCGCGCGCGGCGGCGACGCGCCGGTGTCGAGGGGCCAGCTGCCCGCCTCGTGCACCGCCAGACGGCACAGGCCCAGCGCGGCGTCCACCGAGCTCACGCGCGCCGCCACGCGCCGCGTGCCCACGAGCACCACGACCTGCGCGCCCGGCTCGAGCCCTTCGCAACTGGTGGCCATGACGCCCTTGGCGACGGTGAAGGCCACGCCCGCCGCGCTCACGTGCCCGGCGAGGTCGATGGCCTGCACGCGGCCCACGGAGTGCGAGATCTCGGCCTGGATCTCGTCGGCCGGGCGCGCCGGGGCCTGTGCGGGCGCGACGGCGCGGCCCGCCGCGAGGTACCAGCCGCCTGCGACGGCGACGAGAAGCGCGAAGCCGGCGACCAGGAGGGCCGGCCGGCGGGAGGGGGACTCGGCCCGGGCCTCGTCCAGGCCGCGGTCGTACTCGGCGCGGCGCACCTCGTCGGAAAGGACCGCGAAGGCCTCGGCGATGCGCGCCTCGCGCGGCCGGTCGGGCGGCGTCGTGTCCTTGCGGAACTCGGCGACGAGGCGGTCGTGGGCGCGGGCGATGTCGGGGAGCCGCGCGTCGCGGCGGACGCCAAGCACCTCGTAGTGCGTCTTCGGGGGCGGGGCCATGGAGTACTTGCGGGCAGGTCGCGGCGGCGACCGCATTGTGCCACGCGCGCCGTCCGGGGGCCCCGCCCCCGGCCCCTCAGTGCTGGCGCTCGAGCTTCTTGAGGCGCTTGGCCTCCTTCTTCTCCTTGGGCGTCTTCTGCGGCTCCTTCTTGCTCATCTTCTTTTCCTTGTCCTTGCTGTGGCTCATGACGGCTCTCCGGCGTGGGGACCGGCGGAAGGTCTTCCCCCGGCTTTCCGCAATATAGCTCGCCGGCCGGCGGGCGGACCCTGTAACCGTTTGTAAACCTGTCCACCGGCCGGGCGGTTGCGGCGTTGAGTCATCCAGGCGCCGGGATTCCGGCCCGGCCTCCCCACCCGGGGGCCCAACCGAAAGGACAAGGAGACGACGATGCTGAAGAAACCCCTCGCGATCGCCGCCATCGCCACCACCGTGGCCGTGCTCGCCCCGCAGGATGCCGCCGCGGGCGACCCCGGCGTGGGAGCCCTCCTGGGCGCGGCCGTCGGCGCTGCCATCGGCCACAGCGTCAACGGCCACAACGGCGCCGTGGTCGGCGGGGTGCTCGGCGCGATGACCGGCGCGAGCATCGCCGCCAGCGAAGGCTACTACGCGCCCGGCTACGCTCCCGGTTACGCGCCGCCGCCTGCCCCGGTGTACTACGCGCCCGGCCCGGTCGTCGTGCGGCCCGCGCCGGTGTACTACGCGCCGCCGCCCATCGTGGTGCGCTCGCGCCCCGTGTACACCCACTACTACCGCGAGTCGCGCCGCCCGGTGTACGCGCCGGTCGTGGTCGAGCGCGGGGAGCGCCACCGCCACCACGACTACCGCTACTAGCGGCCGGCAATCCCCTGTCGCCCGCGCCGCGAAGGCGCGGGCGCGCAGATCGGGCCCAGCCCGTAGCGCTCGAAGTGCTCCACGGCGGCCGGGTCGCGCCGGCGCGCGTCCACCACGTTCTCGCCGAACGCGCCGCCGCCGCAGGCATAGGTGCCCACCGCGCCGCCGCCCATCGCGGTCCAGCCGACGGCCCCGCCGCCGACGGCCACGGTCCCGATGGCGAGGCCTCCCACCGCCGCCAGCGCGCCGAGGGAAAGTCCCCCGAAGCTGACCACCCCCACGGCCACGCCGCCGAAGGCGAAGACGCCCCGCGCCAGGCCCCCGAGCGCCAGGACGCCCGTGGCCACGTCGCCGATGGCGACGATGCCGACCGCGTGGCCGCGCACCTGGCCCCTGGCCGGGTCCGGACCCGTGGCCACCGACACCAGCGGCAGCCCGCCGAACTCCGCGGGCGAGCGGTAGCGCACCGCCCGCGCGCGCACGGCGCCCGGGCGCAGCGCCGCGAGCTCGGCTTCCAGCTCGCGCACGCGTCTTTCCAGTTCCTCGCGCGTCTTCATGGGGGTGCCTCCATCGTGCCCGCGCCCCCCGCGGCGGGCAAGCGCCTTCAGGCCGCCTTGCGCGGCCGGGCGCCGGACTTCGCGAAGGTGAGCCCTTCGGGCCCGCGGTCCACGACGATGGCGTCGCCCGCGGCGAACCGGCCCTCGAGGATCTCCTTCGCGAGCGGGTTCTCGATGGACTGCTGGATCGCCCGCTTGAGAGGCCGCGCGCCGTAGACGGGGTCGAACCCGGCCTCGGCGAGCTTGGCGAGCGCCGCATCCGTCACCTCCAGCCGCATCTCCTGCTTCGCGAGCCGGTCGGTGAGGTAGCGCAGCTGGATCTTCGCGATCTCCCGGATGTTCGCCTCGTCGAGCGCGTGGAACACCACGATCTCGTCGATGCGGTTCACGAACTCGGGCCGGAAATGCGTCTTCACCTCGGCCATGACCGCCGTCTTCACCAGCGTCGGGTCGCTGCCCGCCATGGACTGGATCATCTGGCTGCCCAGGTTGGAGGTCATCACCACCACCGTGTTCTTGAAGTCCACGGTGCGGCCCTGCCCGTCCGTCATGCGCCCGTCGTCGAGCACCTGCAGCAGCACGTTGAAGACGTCCGGGTGCGCCTTCTCGATCTCGTCGAGCAGGATCACCGAGTAGGGCTTGCGGCGCACGGCCTCCGTGAGGTGCCCGCCCTCCTCGTAGCCCACGTAGCCCGGGGGCGCGCCGATGAGCCGGGCGACCGAGTGCTTCTCCATGAACTCGCTCATGTCCACGCGGATGAGGTGCTCCTCGGAGTCGAAGAGGAAGGCCGCCAGGGCCTTGCACAGCTCCGTCTTGCCCACGCCCGTGGGCCCGAGGAAGAGGAACGAGCCGTAGGGGCGGTTGGGGTCCGAGAGCCCCGCGCGGGAGCGCCGGATGGCGTCCGAGACCAGGCGCACGGCCTCGTTCTGGCCCACCACGCGCTCGTGCAGGCGCTGCTCCATGCGCACGAGCTTGTCGCGCTCGCCCGTCATCATCTTCGAGACGGGGATGCCCGTGGCGCGCGAGACCACCTCGGCGATCTCCTCGGCGCCGACCTGCGTGCGCAGCAGCTTCGGCTTCTCGCCGCCGGCGCCCTTGTCGGCCTTGCCCAGCTGCGCCTCGAGCTGCGGCAGGCGCCCGTACTGCAGCTCGCTCATGCGCGCCCAGTCGCCCTTGCGCCGGGCCTCCTCCATGGCGAGCTTCGCCTTCTCGATCTCCTCCTTGATGGCGGCCGAGCCGTGCACGGCGTGCTTCTCGGCGCGCCAGACCTCGTCGAGATCCGCGTACTCCTTGCCGAGGCGCTCGATCTCCGCCTCCAGGAGCTCCAGGCGCTTGCGCGAGGCCTCGTCCTTCTCCTTCTTCACCGCCTCGCGCTCGATCTTGAGCTGGATGAGGCGCCGGTCGAGGCGGTCCATGGACTCGGGCTTGGAGTCGATCTCCATCTTGATGCGCGCGGCCGCCTCGTCGATGAGGTCGATCGCCTTGTCCGGCAGGAACCGGTCGGTGATGTAGCGGTGCGAGAGCTCGGCCGCGGCGACGATGGCCGGGTCCGTGATGTCCACGCCGTGGTGCACCTCGTACTTCTCCTGCAGGCCGCGCAGGATGGCGATGGTGGATTCCACGCTGGGCTCCTCCACCAGCACCTTCTGGAAGCGGCGCTCCAGGGCGGCGTCCTTCTCGATGTACTTGCGGTACTCGTCGAGCGTGGTCGCGCCCACGCAGTGCAGCTCGCCGCGCGCCAGCGCCGGCTTGAGCATGTTGCCCGCGTCGATGGCGCCCGCGGCCTTGCCGGCGCCCACCATCGTGTGCAGCTCGTCGATGAAGACGATGATGCGGCCCTCGTCCTGGGCGATCTCCTTGAGCACGGCCTTCAGCCGCTCCTCGAACTCGCCGCGGTACTTGGCGCCCGCCAGGAGCGCGGCCATGTCCAGCGAGAGCACGCGCTTGTCCTTCAGGCTCTCCGGCACCTCGCCGTTGACGATGCGCTGCGCGAGGCCCTCGACGATGGCGGTCTTGCCCACGCCGGGCTCGCCGATGAGCACCGGGTTGTTCTTGGTGCGCCGCTGCAGGATCTGCACGGTGCGGCGGATCTCGTCGTCGCGGCCGATCACGGGATCGAGCTTGCCCTGGCGCGCGCGCTCCGTGAGGTCCAGCGTGTACTTCTTCAGCGCCTCGCGGCTCGCCTCGGCCTCGGGGTTCTCCACGGCCTGGCCGCCGCGCACGGCGAGGATGGCCTTCTCGATCGAGGCGGCGGTGGCGCCGTGCTGCTTGAGCAGGCGCCCGGTCTCGCCCTTGTCCTGCGCGCACGCGAGCAGGAAGAGCTCGGAGGCGATGTACTGGTCGCCGCGCTTCGAGGCCTCCTTGTCGGTGAGGTTGAGCAGGTTCCCCAGCTCGCGGGAGAGGCCCATCTCGCCGCCCTGCCCCTCGACCTTCGGCAGGCGGGCCACGGCCTCCTCGAGGGCCTTGCGCAGCGCCGCGACGTTCACGCCCGCGCGCTGCAGGAGCGAGGCGCTGCCGCCGTCCTCCTGCTTGAGGAGCGCGAGCAGCAGGTGCTGCGGTTCGATGAAGCCGGCGTCGTGGGCGAGGGCCGCGCTCTGCGCGTCCGCCAGCGCCTGCTGGAACTTGGTGGTGAGCTTGTCCATGCGCATCGCGTGGTATCCTTTTTCCAACGGATTTTCTCGGATATTTCCGGAAAATCGCGGGTTCACCCCCGGAAATGGGGCAAACCCGGCCCGTTTCAAGCGGTTTTCCCCCATTTTGCGCTTCCCATGCCCGACTCCCTCCACGCCCTCGAAGAGACGATCACCACCGATGTCCGGCGCGCCCTGGCCGAGGACGTCGGCACCGGCGACCTCACGGCCGCCCTGCTGCCCGCCGGCAAGGTCGTGCGCGCGCGCCTCGTCACGCGCCAGGACGCCGTGCTGTGCGGCACCGAGTGGTTCAACCGGACGCTGGAGGCCCTGGACCCCGAGGCGGAGGTCTTCTGGCACCACGCCGACGGCGACGACGTGGTCGCCGGCACGTCCCTGTGCGAGATGGAGGCCGACGTGCGCGCGCTCCTCACCGCCGAGCGCACGGCCATCAACTTCGTGCAGCTGCTCTCGGCCGTGGCCACCCGCACGCGCACCTTCGTGCGCCTCGTGCAGGGCACGCGCGCGAGGATCCTGGACACGCGCAAGACCCTGCCGGGCCTTCGCATCGCGCAGAAGTACGCCGTGAAGGTGGGCGGCGGCACCAACCACCGCGTGGGCCTGTACGACGGCATCCTGCTCAAGGAGAACCACATCGCGGCCGCGGGCGGCGTGGCGCCGGCCGTGCGCGCGGCGTTGCAGGCGGCCACGCCGGGCACGATGGTGCAGGTGGAGGTGGAGACGATCGAGCAGCTGCGCGAGGCGCTCGACGCGGGCGCCCGGCTCATCCTCCTGGACAACTTCACGCTGCCGCGCATGCGCGAGGCGGTGGCCCTCGCCGGCGATCGCGCGGAGCTGGAGGCCTCGGGCGGGGTGGAGTTCGCGACCGTGCGGGAGGTGGCCGAGACCGGCGTGCACCGCATCTCGGTGGGCTCGCTCACCAAGGACATCAAGGCCGTCGACCTGTCGCTGCGCCTCGTGCACGCGGGGGCCGCGTGAGGGCCCTGGCGGCGGTGGCCCTGCTCGCGTTCGCCTCGGGCTGCGCGAGCACGCCGGACACGGACCCGAAGGACCCCTGGGAAGGCTACAACCGCCGCATGTACGCGGTGAACGACGCGCTGGACCAGGCGGTGCTGCGGCCGGCGGCGAAGGCCTACGCCGAGGGCACGCCGGGCTTCGTGCAGGAAGGCGTGGGCAACTTCTTCTCCAACCTCGCCGACGTGGGCACGGGCCTGAACAACGTCCTGCAGGGCAAGGTCGCCGAGGGCGGCTCGGACCTCGCCCGATTCGTGCTGAACTCGGTGGTGGGCATCGCCGGCCTCTGGGACGTGGCCACGCCCATGGGGCTGGACAAGCACGACGAGGACTTCGGCCAGACGCTGGGCTGGTGGGGCGTGCCCCCGGGGCCCTACTTCGTCATCCCGTTCCTCGGCCCCTCGACGCTGCGGGACGCCCCGGCGCGCTACGTCGATCCCAGCATGGCCTACCGGTCCGCCGACGCCGCCGCCTACTACTCCCTCTACGTGGTGGACGCGATCCGCACCCGGGCGGACCTGCTCAAGGCCGAGAAGATCCTCGACGAGGCCGCGCTGGACAAGTACACCTTCACGCGCGACGCCTGGCTGCAGCGGCGGCGCAGCAAGGTGTACGACGGCCGCCCGCCGCGCCTGCCGGACGACGAGTAGCCCGCGCCCGGGCGAGCGCCGCCATGAGCCTCGAGGTGAAGCTGGCGCTGGTCTTCGCCGCCTTCGTCGCCGTGCTCGCGGGGGTGATCTTCATGGCCTTCCGCGAGCGGCGCCTCGCGCGCGCCATCCCGGAGGGCGACCTCCAGGCGCAGCGGGCCGCGGACGGCCGCGTGCTCGCGACGGTGTTCGGCGCCATCCTGGGCGGCATGGCGCTCACGTTCCTCGTGGCCTGGCTGGTCTTCTTCTGATGGCCTTCGAGGAGAGCTTCCGCGTCTCCTGGGCGCACCTGGACGGCAACGCCCACATGGCCAACACCTCGTTCATGCAGGTGGCCATAGACTGCCGCTTCCACTACTTCGCCACGCGCGGGTTCACGCCCGCCGAGTTCGCCCGCTGGCGCGTCGGGCCCGTCGTGCGCCGCGACGAGGTGGACTACCGGCGCGAGCTTCGCCTGCTGGAGACGGCGCGCGTGCGCCTGATGCTCGGGGGCCTCGCCGAGGACGGCTCGCGCTTCCGGCTGGTGAACGAGATCGTGCGCGAGGACGGCGAGCTCGCCGCGCGCATCGCCTCCATCGGCGGCTGGCTGGACCTCGAGCAGCGAAGGCTCGTGGCGCCGCCTCCCCCGCTGGCCGAGGCGGTGGCCTCGCTCGCCCGCGCGCCGGAGTTCGAGGTGCTGCCCTCCAGCCTTTCCGGCCGCTGAGCGCGCCCGCCTAGCGCAGGAAGGCCGAGGAGACGCGGTTGCGCAACTCGTGGGGCAGCGACGGGTAGCGCCCCGGGCGCAGCAGGCGGCACTCCCCGCCGCCTCGCGCGTCGCTGCACAGTCGCCAGTCGCCACCCTCGACGATCGCCGACTCGGCGCGGTCGTTGAAGCCCAGGCGCTCGAAGTTCGGCGCGTCGCCGTCGAGCGAGATCGACCGCCCCGCGAAGTTGGCGTGCTCGAAGAGACGCAGGCGCACGCGGTGCCCCCCGCCGACCCCGCTGCCGCCTCCGCCGCCGGCGACGGGCCGCGCGGAGGAATAGCGGTCGTCCTTGCCCGGCAGCACCGCGTAGCGCCCCGGGCGGTAGGTCGTGCAGTCGCCGCGGTAGTTCGCGTCCGTGCAGAACTCCCACGTGCCGCGGTGGACGATGATCGAGGCCGCGGCGTCGTTGATGCCCAGCGGCTCGAAATTGGGCGTGGGCCCGGTCAGCCGGCGCAGCGGCCCGGAGAAATCCTGCCGGTCGAAGAGCTCGACCTCTGCGCCGTCACCGCCGGCGCCGGGGCCGGGACCGGGACCCGGCCGGTCGCGCACGGGCCGGATCGACGAGATGCGGTCGGACTGGCGGCCCAGGCGCGGGTAGTCGCCCTCGCGGTAGAGGCGGCAGTCGCCGCGGAAGCCCGGCTCCGTGCACGCTTCCCACGTCCCGCTGGAGACCCGCAGCGACGAGGCGCGGTCGTCCATGCCGGCGCGGCGCAGGTCCGGCGCCTCGCGCTGGAGCGTGACCGACCGGCCGCGGAACTCGTGGCGCTCGTAGAGCGTCGCCTGGTCGGCGAGCGCGGCCGTGGCGACAAGGGCGGTGAGCGCGGCGAACGTCGTTCTCATGGGAAGGCTCCGGTCGGGGTCGGCCCATGCTCCCATCGCGGGCGCCGCAAGGCAATCCGCGGAACGAACCGCGTCACGCCGCGGGATCCTCCGGCGGGCGCGTCGCGCCCAGTCGCGGGTCGAGCCCCGCCCACAACGCCACGGGCGCGAGACTGGGCAGCAGCAGGGTGCCGGCCTGGTAGGCGAAGGCGATCGCCTCGCGCGCCGCCGGCGACCACCCCAGGTACGGCGCGAGCGAGGGCGCGGCGGCCAGTTGCCTGAGCGCGTCGAAGGCGATGCCCCAGGCCGGGATGACGAGCAGCGCCGCGACGCCGATGGCGAGCGCGCGCGGCGGCCGCGGGCGCGGCGAGGCGAGCCACAGCGCCGCGAAGAGCGCGAGGCCGAAGGTGTACAGGCGCGGGTTCACTTCGAGCGTGGCGAGCCCGTCCGGCCCGCGGCTGCCGGGCCGGTACGGCGCCGGCAGCGCGAGCTCGTAGACGGCGCGCGCGCCGGTCAGGCTCGTCGAGGTCACGGGCCCGGCCGCCGCGCCGACGGCGAAGGCCGCCAGGCGAGCGGGCACCCACGACGCCACCGGCGAGGCGAGGTACCAGGCCAGCAGGCACGCGGGGAGCCAGCCGAGGGCCCGCGCGGCGAGCCCCAGCACCTCGCGGCGGTCCGGGCTCACGCCGCACCCGCCTCGCGCAGCGCCGCGCGCTCCACCCAGCGCATCCACAGCAGCCACACGACGAGCGCGTCGAGCATGATGAGCGCCTGCCACAGGTACAGGTGCGCCCACTCGAACCACTGGCGGTTCCACTGGCCCAGGTAGAAGAGGCTCACGATGCGCACGAGGTTGAGCGCCTGGATGGCCACGATGCCGCCCGCGAGCCCCGCCAGGCGCTGGCGCCACGGCGCCGGGTAGGCGAGCACGCCGGCCACCAGCACGAGCATCGCCTCCACGCCGTTGCAGCCGGCCTCGATCGCGACGGCGAAGCCGTTCACGGGGTTGATGAGGAGGATCCCCTGCGAGATCGCCTGGCCGTCGAAGGCGCGCACCAGCCCCGAGGAGGCGCTCGCCACGAGCGCGGTCCAGGGCTTCACCAGCGCCTGGCCGGGCGGCGTGAGTTCGAAGGCGAAGAGCGCCAGGACGAGGACGACGAAGCGGATCGCGAAGCGGCGCACGCCGGCCCCCCTCGCGCCCGCTCAGCCCGCGCGCGCGGCGATGTAGGCCTTCACCGCCTCGGGGTCGGCGCGCATCACCTCGCAGCGCTGCGGCCGGTCCTCGATCCCCTCGAAGCCGGGCGGGCGCGGCGCGGGCTCGCCCAGGGCCTCGACGATCGTCGCCTCGAACTTGGCCGGCAGGGCCGTCTCCAGGCAGATCATCGGGTGGCCGCGCTCGCGGTGGCGCACGCCCACCTTCACGCCGTCGGCGGTGTGCGGGTCGATGACCACGCCGTAGTCCCTCTTCACGCGGCGGATGGTCTCGAGGCGGTCGGCGTGGGTGCTGCGCCCGGAGACGAAGCCGGAGTCCTCCTCGACCTTCTCCCACTCCTTCTCGCGCGAGAGGTCGAAGCCGCCCTTCTCGCCGATCTGCGCCCACAGCCAGCGCACCTTGTCGCCGTCGCCGTCGACCACGTCCCAGATGAAGCGCTCGAAGTTGGACGCCTTGGAGATGTCCATCGAGGGGCTGGAGGTCTCGTGCGTCTCGGCCGCGCGCCGCGGCCGGTAGCGGCCCGTGCGGAAGAACTCGTCCAGCACGTCGTTCTCGTTGGTGGCGAGCACCAGGCGGCGCACCGGCAGGCCCATGCGCCGGGCCACGTAGCCGGCGAAGATGTTGCCGAAGTTCCCGGAGGGCACCGCGAAGCTCGCGGGCTCGTCGTTGGAGCGCGTGGCGGCGAAGTAGCCCTTGAAGTAGTAGACGACCTGCGCGACCACCCGCGCCCAGTTGATGGAGTTCACCGCGCCGATGGCGTGGCGCGCCTTGAAGCCGGCGTCGGCGTTGACGGCCTTCACCACGTCCTGGCAGTCGTCGAAGACGCCCTCGACGGCGATGTTGAAGATGTTGGGCTCGTCCAGCGAGTACATCTGCGCGCGCTGGAACGGGCTCATGCGCCCGCGCGGCGAGAGCATGAAGACGCGAACGCCCTTGCGGCCCTTGAGCGCGTGCTCGGCCGCCGAGCCCGTGTCGCCGCTCGTCGCCCCCAGCACGTTGAGCGTGCGCCCCTGCCGCTCGAGCACCGACTCGAAGAGGTGGCCGATGAGCTGCATCGCGATGTCCTTGAACGCGAGCGTCGGGCCGTTGGAGCACGCGAGCAGGTGCAGGTTCTCCTCGAGCGTGACCAGCGGCGTCACCTCCGGCGTGCCGAACACCTCCTTCGTGTACGTGCGCTCGCAGATCGCCTTGAGCCCGGCGCCCGGGAAGTCGTCGGCGAAGAACCGGATCACCTCGAAGGCGAGCTGCGGGTAGGCCAGGTCGCGCATCGCGTCGAGCTTGGCGCGCGTGAGGCGCGGCCACTGCTCGGGCACCGCGAGGCCCCCGTCCGGCGCGAGGCCCTCCAGGAGGATGTCGGTGAAGCCCTGCCCCGCGGCGTGGCCGCGCGTGCTCACGTACTTCAAGAGAGCTCCTCCAGGCGGATGCGCACCACCGGCGCCGGGATGGTGGGCAGGGCCTGGATCGCGGCGATGGCCGAGTCGATGTCGCGCTCGCGCGTGCGGTGCGTGAGGATCACCACGTCCACCTGCTCCTCGCCCTCGCCCGCCTCCTTCTGGAAGATGGCGTCGATGGAGATGTCGCGCTCGGCGCAGATGCGCGTCACGTCGGCGAGCACCCCCGGGCGGTCCAGGGCCCGCAGCCGCAGGTAGTAGGCCGTCTCGACGTCGGCCATGGGCAGGATGGGCGTGTCCGACAGGCGGTCGGGCTGGAAGGCGAGGTGCGGCACGCGGTGCTCGGGGTCGGCCGTGGCCATGCGCGTGACGTCCACGAGGTCCGCCACGACGGCGCTCGCCGTGGCCTCCGCGCCCGCGCCGCGGCCGTAGTACATCGTGTTGCCCACCGCGTCGCCCTTCACGAGGACGGCGTTCATCACGCCCTCGACGTTGGCGAGCAGTCGCCGGGCGGGCACCAGCGTCGGGTGCACGCGCAGCTCGATGCCGCCGGGGGCCCGGCGCGTGATGCCCAGCAGCTTGATGCGGTAGCCCAGCCCCTCGGCGTAGCGGATGTCCGCCGCGGTGAGCCGGCCGATGCCCTCGGTGTAGGCCTTGTCGAACTGCATCGGGATGCCGAACGCGATGGCCGAGAGGATCGTGAGCTTGTGGGCCGCGTCGATGCCGTCGATGTCGAAGGCCGGGTCGGCCTCCGCGTAGCCCAGGCGCTGGGCCTCGGCCAGCACCACGTCGAAGGAAAGGCCCTTGTCGCGCATCTCCGACAGGATGTAGTTGCAGGTGCCGTTGATGATCCCGGCGATCCACTCGATGCGGTTGGCGGTGAGGCCCTCGCGGATGGCCTTGATGATGGGCACGCCGCCCG
Organism: Pseudomonadota bacterium; assembly: GCA_029781595.1. GTDB lineage: Bacteria > Pseudomonadota > Gammaproteobacteria > Burkholderiales > Usitatibacteraceae > FEB-7. The sequence continues at coordinate 24,218 of JAKOWJ010000003.1, forward strand.
CGACCGCCGCCTCGAAGGCGACCATCACGCCCCGGGCGTGCGCCTGCGCGAAGATCTCGTTGCCGTGCTTGGCGAGCAGCGCCTTGTTGGCGGTGACCACGTGCTTGCCGTGGGCGATGGCCGCCATCACGAGGTCGCGGGCGCGCGTCTCGCCGCCGATCAGCTCGACCACGATCTCGATGTCAGGGTGCGCGACGATGGCCTCGGCCTCGGCGACGAGCTCGATGCCCTCCAGCCCCACGGGCCGGCTCTTGCCGAGGTCTCGCGCCGTGGCCATGGCCACCACGATCTCGCGGCCGGCGCGGCGCGCGATCTCCTCGCGGTTGCGGCGCAGCACCTCGACGGTGCCGCCGCCCACGGTTCCCAGGCCCAGCAGGCCCACGCGCATCGGCTTCATCGCATCTTCTTCACGAAGTGGAAGGAGCTCACCACGAGGCCCTCCCGGAAATAGAACTTGTGGGCCTGCGCGCGCTGCACGCCGGAGTCGAGCGCGAGCGCGTCGCACCCGCGCGCGCGCGCCACTTCCTCCATGTACGCGACCATCGCGCGCCCGGCGCCCTTCGAGCGCTCGGACTCGTCGGTCACCAGGTCGTCGCAGTAGAGCTCGCGGCCCGTGAAGGTCTTCTCGACCACGCGGAACACCGCGAGGCCCACGACGCGGCCGCCGGCCTCGGCAACCGCCATCTCGGCGCCGCTCGCGAAGACCTCGGCCATTCGCCCGGCGTACCCGGCGGGCAGGTGCGGCCGCAGCTGCCGGTGCACGCGCTCGGCGGCCGCCAGGCGCGCCGGGTCGACCACGGCGCCCGACGCGTCGGTGACGGGGACGACCTTCATGCGACGCCGTCCTTGCGCAGCATGTCCCGGATGCCGCGCACGGCCTGGCGCGTGCGGTTCTCGTTCTCGATGAGCGCGATGCGCACGTGGTCGTCGCCGTAGTCGCCGAAGCCGATGCCGGGGGAGACGGCGACCTTGGCGTCCTGCAGCAGCTTCTTGGCGAACTCGATGGAGCCCATGGCCGCGTAGCGCTCCGGGATCCTCGCCCAGACGTACATCGAGGCCCTGGGGTTGTCGACCTTCCAGCCCGCCTCGTGCAGGCCCTTGACCATCACGTCGCGCCGGCTCTGGTACTTGCGGCGGATCTCCTCCACGCACTCCTGCGGGCCCTCCAGCGCCGTGATGGCGGCCACCTGCAGGGGCGTGAAGGTGCCGTAGTCGTGGTAGCTCTTGATGCGCGCCAGGGCGTTGACGAGGTCCCGGTTGCCCACCATGAAGCCGATGCGCCAGCCGGCCATGTTGTAGCTCTTGGACATGGTGAAGAACTCCACCGCGACGTCGCGCGCGCCGGGCACCTGCATGATCGACGGCGCTTTCCAGCCGTCGAAGGTGATGTCGGCGTACGCGAGGTCGTGCACCACCAGGATGCCGTGCGCGCGCGCGAGGTCCACCACCTTCTGGAAGAAGTCGAGCTCCACGCACTGCGCCGTCGGGTTCGACGGGAAGCCGATGATGAGCATCTTGGGCTTGGGGAAGAGCTCGCCGATGGCCCGCTCGAGCTCGGCGAAGAAGTCCACGCCCGGCGCCATGCGCACCGAGCGGATGTCGGCCCCGGCGATGATGGCGCCGTAGATGTGGATGGGGTAGCTCGGGTTGGGCACCAGCACCGTGTCGCCGCGGTCCAGCGTGGCGAGCATGAGGTGCGCCAGGCCCTCCTTGGAGCCGATGGTGACGATGGCCTCGCTCTCGGGGTCGAAGTCCACGTCCCAGCGGCGCTTGTACCACTGGCAGATCGCGCGGCGCAGCCGCGGGATGCCCTTGGAGACGGAGTAGCCGTGGGTGTCCTCGCGCTGGGCCACTTCCACGAGCTTGTCGACGATGTGGCGCGGCGTCGGGCCGTCGGGATTGCCCATCGACAGGTCGATGATGTCCTCGCCGGCCCGCCGGGCGGCCATCTTCAGCTCGTTGGTGATGTTGAAGACGTACGGCGGCAGGCGCTTGATTCTGGGGAACTCCGGGGACATGGTCGCTTTCCGAGGGCTGGGGCGCGCTTTTCTGGTGCTGCGCTGCAAAAATGTAAGATTCTAGCGGCCCCGGACCCCTCGGGGCAATCGAGGATAAGCCCTTGAAATTCGAAAGAGAATCCGCGGGCGACCGCAACGTCTTCACGGCCTACGGCGAAGGCTGGGTGGAGGTGGGCGGCCGGCGCCTGGCCGGCGCGGTCGTGGTGGCGGCCGACCGCATCGAGGAAGGCTGGACCACCGCCGGCATCGGCGAGGTGACCGAGGCCGAGGCCGCCGCCCTGGCCGGGTGGGCGCCGGAGATCCTCCTGCTGGGATCGGGCGCGGCCTTCCGCTTCCCGGAGCCGGCCGTGCTCGCGCCCCTGCACCTCGCGGGCGTCGGCGTCGAGGTGATGGACACCCGCGCCGCCTGCCGGACCTACAACATCCTGCTCGCCGAGGGCCGGCGCGTGGTCGCCGCCCTCATCGTGGAGTAGGCGCGCGCCGCACCGCCACGGCGAAGGCGAGCCAGGCCACCACCGACACGGCCGCGAGCGCGTAGCACACGGCCGCGTACCCGCCGGCCGCCTGCAGGACGGCCGCGGCCGCGAAGGGCCCGGCCGCCCGCGCGAGCAGCACCGGCGTGGCGAGCAGGCCCTGCAGGCCCCCGTAGCCCTCGCGCCCCCAGATCTCCGAGGGCACGGTGCCGCGCACGATGGTCATGGTGCCGTTGCTCGCGCCGTAGATCACCGCGAAGAGCACCACGGCCGGCGCGTGGCCCCCGGCGTGCGCGAGCACGAGGATGGAGACCGGGAAGGCCGCCAGCGCCACCTGCCCCACCGTGGCCGAGCGCACGCGGCGCGCCACGGCGAACTCCAGCACGCGCCCGGCCACCTGCATCGGGCCCACGAGCGCGGCGAGGAAGGCGGCGCGCTGCGGCTCGAAGCCCTGCTCGGCGAGCATCGCCAGCAGGTGCAGCCCCATCGCCGAGAAGGCGAGCATGTTGAGCGTGAAGGCGACGGCGAGGCCCCGGAACCGGTAGTCGCGCAGCAGCCGCGCGCGCCCGGCCGCGTCGTCCGCCGCCCCGGCGGGCGAACCGGCGGGCCGTCCCCGGGCCGGCAGGAACGCGGCGTGCAGCGGCACGCAGGCCACGAGGTTCACGAGCGCGAGCACCAGCATGGCCTCGCGCCAGCCGAAGGCGCTCTCCAGCCACTGCGTGAACGGCCAGAAGACGGTGCTCGCGAACCCGCCCGCGAGCGTGAGCACGGTGATGGCCTTGCGCAGGTCGGCGCGGAAGACGAGCGCGAGGCTCGCGAAGGCGGGCTCGTAGAGCGTGACCCCCATCGCCGCGCCCAGGCCCGCCCAGACGAGGTACAGGCCCGCGGGCCCCGTGACCTGCGAGAACGCCGCGAGCAGCACCACGGCGCCCGCCGACCCCGCGGTCATCGCGCGCCGCGCCCCGTGGCGGTCGATGTGCCGCCCGACCGGCGCGGCCACCAGGCCCGAGACCAGGAGCGCCACCGAGTAGGCCCCCACCGCGGCCGAGGAGGAGATGCCCAGGTCGCGCTGCACCGCCGCCATCACGACGGCGAAGGCGTAGTAGAGCGTGCCCCACGAGACGACCTGGGTCACGCCGAGGGCGGCGACGACGCGCCAGGCCCCCGGCGGGGTCGCTCCGCCCTCAGGCAAGGCCGCGCAGCTCGCGCAGGAGCACCGACAGCACGGCGAGATCCAGGGTTCCGGCGCGCTTGAGCTCCTCGCGCATCCCGGCCAGCCGGGCGATGGGCTGGCCGTAGCGCTCGCGCCAGGCCTCGATCATCGCCTCGGGCGCGGCGGCCTCCGGCGACAGGCGTGCGACGGCACCGGTGAGCTTGCGCTGCAGGCCCGCCAGGTCGTCGCGCAGGGCGTTGCGTGCCATCGCCTGCCAGGAGGTGTCCGTGGGCAGCGCCGAGATGCGCTCGGCGAACCAGCGGATCTCCAGGGCGCCGGCCAGCGCGAAGTGCAGCCGCGCCACCGTCTCCAGGGGCCGGCCCGTCTCGCGCGCGACCTCCGTCGCGTCCAGCACCGAGTAGAGCGCGTCCAGCCGCGCCATGTCGCGCGCGAGGGGCGGGGGCACGCCCTGGTCCTCCAGGCGCGTGACGGCCGCCTCGAAGGTTCGCCGGTCCTCCGGCGAGAGCGCCTCCGGGAGCAGCGCGCGCACGCCGGCGACGCCCGGCCGGAAGATCTCGAGCACCTCGGCGATGGGCAGGCGCTCGCGCCGGCGGCGCAGGAACCACAGCGTGGCGCGCAGCACCAGCCGCCCGGCCTCGATGAGCATCTCCGACTGCAGCGCGAGCGGCACGCGGTTGTCGAGCGCGTCGATCGCCGCCCACAGGGACTCGAAGCCGAAGGTGTCGCGCACCAGCACGAAGGCGCGCGTGACCTCCTCGGCCGAGGCGCCGGTCTCCTCCTGCATGCGGTGCACGAACACCGAGCCGGTGCGGTTGATCATCGCGTTGGCCACCACCGTGGCCACGATCTCGCGGCGCAGCGGGTGGCGCGGCATGAGCGCGGCGTGGCGCTCCCGCAGCGCCGCCGGGAAGTAGCCCGCCAGGGCGCTCGAGACGTAGGCGTCGTCGACCAGGGTGCCGCGCACCAGCTCGTCGTAGAGCACCATCTTGGAATAGGCGAGCAGCACCGCGCGCTCGGGCGAGGTGAGGCCCGCGCGCGCCGCGCGCCGCTCGGCGATCTCGTCCTCCGAGGGCAGGAACTCCACGGCGCGGTTCAGCCGCCCGGCCTTCTCCAGCGCCCGGACGAACGCGGCCTGCGCGTCGAGGAGCTTGTCGCCGCGCACGCCCGAGACGCTGAGCGACTGCGTCTGGAAGTAGTTGTCCGCGAGCACGAGCGAGGCCACGTCGTCGGTCATCTGCGCCAGCAGCTTGTCGCGCTGCTTGAGCGTGAGCTCGCCGTCGGCCACGGCCAGGCCCAGCAGGATCTTGATGTTGACCTCGTGGTCCGAGCAGTCCACGCCCGCGGAGTTGTCGATGGCGTCGGTGCAGATGCGCCCGCCGGCCTGCGCGTACTCCACGCGCCCGAGCTGCGTGAAGCCCAGGTTGCCGCCCTCGGCCACCACGCGGCAGCGCAGCTCGCGCCCGTTCACGCGGATGGCGTCGTTGGCGCGGTCGCCCACGTCGGCGTGGGTCTGGCGGGAGGACTTCACGTAGGTGCCGATGCCGCCGTTGTAGAGCAGGTCCACCGGCGCCTTGAGGATGGCCTTGAGCAGGTCCTGCGGCGTGAGCGCCTCGTCGTCCACGCCCAGCGCGCGCCGCGCCTGCGGCGAGAGCGGGATCGACTTGGCCGAGCGCGGCCACACGCCCCCGCCCGCCGAGATCGCGGCGCGGTCGTAGTCGTCCCACGACGAGCGCGGCAGGGCGAAGAGGCGCTCGCGCTCGCGCAGCGATGCGGCCGGGTCCGGGTCCGGGTCGAGGAAGACGTGGCGGTGGTCGAAGGCCGCCAGCAGGCGGATGTGCGGCGACAGGAGCATGCCGTTGCCGAACACGTCGCCGGACATGTCGCCCACGCCCACGACGGTGAAGTCCTGCGACTGCGTGTCCACGCCCAGCTCGCGGAAGTGGCGCTTGACGCTCTCCCAGGCGCCACGGGCGGTGATGCCCATCTTCTTGTGGTCGTAGCCCGCGCTGCCGCCCGAGGCGAAGGCATCGCCCAGCCAGTGGCCGTACTCGGCGCTCACGGCGTTGGCGTAGTCGGAGAACGCGGCGGTGCCCTTGTCGGCCGCGACGACCAGGTAGGGGTCGTCCGGGTCGTGGCGCACGACCTCGCGCGGCGGGACGACCTCGCCTCCCTTCAGGTTGTCGGTGATGTCCAGCAGGCCCCGCAGGAAGTCCTGGTAGCAGGCGACGCCCTCGCGCAGGTACGCCTCGCGCTCGGCCGGCGGGGGCGCGGCCTTGAGCACGAAGCCGCCCTTGGAGCCCACCGGCACGATGACGGCGTTCTTCACCATCTGCGCCTTCATGAGGCCCAGGATCTCGGTGCGGAAGTCCTCGGGGCGGTCCGACCAGCGCAGCCCCCCGCGCGCGACCTTGCCGCCGCGCAGGTGGATCGCCTCGAAGCGCGGCGAGTACACGAAGATCTCGAAGAGCGGCCGGGGCTCGGGCAGCTCCGGCACCTTGGCGCTGTCGAGCTTGAGCGAGAGGTAGGGCTTGCGCCGCCCCGCCGAGTCGCGCACCCAGTGGTTGGTGCGCAGCGTGGCGCGGATCGTGTAGAGGAAGCGGCGCAGGATCCGGTCCTCGTCGAGGTTGGCCACGGCGTTGAGCGCCGCCTTCACCTCGTCGTGCAGCCGGTGCTGCACGGCCTCGCGGTCGCCGGGCGCGGCCGGGTCGAAGCGCGCGTGGAAGATCGCCACGAGCCGCTCCACGATCGCCGGGTGGGCCGCCAGCGTCTGCGCGACGTAGGCCTGGCTGAAGGTGAAGCCCGCCTGGCGCAGGTACCGGGCGTAGGCGCGCAGCACCACCACGTCGTCGGGCGCGAGCGCCGCGCAGGGCGTGAGGCGGTTGAAGGCGTCGTTCTCGATCTCGCCGCGCGCCACGCGCACGAGCGCCTCCTCCGTGATGGCCTTGATGGCCGCCACGTCGGCCAGCTCGCGCGCCGAGCGCAGCCCGAAGTCGTGCACGTGCGCGGGCACCGAGCCCTCGCGCGCCACCTCCCAGCCCTGCTCGTCGAGCGCCTCCAGGCCCAGGTTCTCCAGCACCGGGAGCGCGGCCGACAGCGCCACGCGCTCGCCCAGGCGGTAGACGCGCAGGCGCAGCGTGCGCGCGTCGGCCTCCACGGGCCGGTACAGGCACACCGCGAAGGGCTCGCCGGCCGACAGGCCCTCCAGGAAGCCCACGTCGCGCACCGCCATGCGCGCCGGCACCGTGTCGCGGTAGGCGACGGGGAAGGCCTCGCCGTATCGGCGCGCGAGCGGCGCGGCGCGCTCCTCGCCCAGGGCCTCCGCGAGGGCGAGCTTGAGGTCGTCCTCCCAGCGCCGCGCGGCCTGGGCGATCTCGGCCTCGAGCGCGCGCGCGTCCACCTCCGGCTCGTCGCGCGGCGAGGTGCGCACCAGCAGGTGGATGCGCGCGAGCGCGGCGTCGGTGAGCTGCACGTTGAACTCCGCGCTCGTGCCCGAGAGGCGCCGGCGCAGGATCTCCTGGATGCGCGTGCGCACGTCCGTGTTGAAGTTCTCGCGCGGCAGGTACACCAGGCAGGAGAAGAAGCGGCCCCAGAGGTCGCGGCGCAGGAACAGGCGCGTGCGCCGCCGCTCGCCCAGGCGCAGCACGCCCATGGCCACGTCGTAGAGCGTGCGCGCGTCCACCTGGAAGAGCTCGTCGCGCGGGTAGGCGTGCAGCAGGCTCCGGAGGTTCTTGGCGCCGTGGCTCGCCGCCGGGAAGCCCGCGCGCTCGAGCACCGCGGCGACCTTCCGGCGCAGCAGCGGGATGTCCGAGGGGTCGGCGTGGTAGGCGGCGCTGGTGTACAGGCCCACGAAGCGGTGCTCGCCCGTCACGCGGCCCGTCTCGTCGAAGGTGCGCACGCCCACGTAGTCCAGGTAGCCGGGCCGGTGCACGGTGGCGCGCGAGGTGGCCTTGGTGAGCACGAGCAGGAGCGGCTCGCGGGCCAGCGCGCGGATGGCGGGGGGCAGCTCGCGGAAGCTCTGCGACTCCCCGCCCAGGCTCGGCTCGCGCAGCACCCCGAGCCCCGAGCCGGGGACGATGTGCAGCTGGTCCTCGCCGCCGGGCGCCGGCAGCCGGTACTCGCGGTAGCCGATGAAGGTGAAGTGCTCGTCCAGCGCCCATTCGAGGAAGGCGCGCGCCTCGGCGACCTCGGACGGATCCTGGCCCGCGGGCGGCGTGGCGAGCGCGCCGGCGATGGCCTGCATCGCCGCGCGCATGCCCGCCCAGTCGGCCACCGCGGCGCGCACGTCGCCCAGCACCGCCAGGAGCGAGGCGGCCAGCGCCTCCAGGCGCGCCGGATCGCTCTCGCGGTCGATCTCCACGTGCATGAACGACTCGCGCGCGGCCTCCCGCCCCGCGGGCGAGATCGAGGCCAGCTCGCCGTCGGAGGCGCGCGCCGTCTTCACGAGCGGGTGCACCAGCAGGTGCAGGGTGCGCCCCTGCCGGTCGAGCTCCATGGTCACCGAGTCGACGAGGAAGGGCATGTCGTCGTTCACGATCTCGATCACCGTGTGCGGGCTGGACCACCCGTGCTCGTCGGGCCGCGGGTTGTACACGCGCAGCTTCGGCCGCCCCGCGACGAACCGCCGCCCGAAGGCGAGGTGCGACATGCCGGCGCCGTACAGGTCCTCCGGCGCGCGCTCGGCGAGGTCCTCGGCGTCCACCTGGTCGTAGTACAGGGAGAGGAACCGCGCGGCCTGGTCGGCGGCTTCGCCGGAAAGGCGCGTGCGCGCCAGGCGCAGCACGGGTTCCAGGATGGCGGGCTTGGCTTCGGGAGCGGGGGTGTCCATCGGGTCCTCGTTGTTGTCGTGGCGGGCGCCGCGCCCGGCCCGCCCCTCGTGGGAGCGGGGCGGCGGGCCGCCCGGAGCCGCCATTCTCCCCCAACTCGCGCCTCGGTTACGATTGGGGGCATGACGACGCCGCGCCTTGCGCCCCGCCGCGTGGGCATCCTCGGCGGCATGGGCCCCGCGGCCGCGATCGACCTGCAGGAGAAGGTCCTGGCGGCCACGCCCGCGGCCAACGACGCCGAGCACCTGCCGGTGGTGGTGTGGAACGTGCCGCAGGTCCCCGACCGCGTGGCGCCGATCCTGGGCGAGGCCCCCTCGCCCCTGCCCGCCATGGCGGAGGGCGCGCGCGCCCTCGAGGCCGCGGGGTGCGAGGCCTTCGCGGTGGCGTGCAACACGGCGCACCACTGGGCGGCCGAGCTGGCGGCGAGCGTGCGCATCCCGCTGCTGCACATCGCGGACGCGGCGATCGAGGCGCTCGCGCGGATGCCGGGGCCGCCGCTGCGGGTGGGGCTGCTCGCCACGCGCGGCACGCTCGCCGCCGCCTTCTACGGCGAGCGCCTCGCGAGGCGCGGCTTCTCGTGGCTCACCGTCACGCCCGAAGAGCAGGCCGCGCTGGTCGACGAGGCCATCGCCCGCGTGAAGGCCGGCGACCGCGCCGGCGCGCGCGCGCCTTTCGAGGCCGCCGCGCGCGCCCTCGCCTCGCGCGGCGCCGAGGTGATCCTGCTCGGCTGCACGGAACTGCCACTGGCCGCCGAGGGCGCCGCGTGCCCCGTGCCCGTGCTCGACGCGAGCCGCGCGCTGGCCGAGGCGCTGGTCGACTTCTCGCTGCGCCGTTGAGGGGCGCGGCGCCCCACGCGGGTGCACTCCCGTCCGGCGCGCGCGCCCTCTCCCGTCGCACACGGACTTCCGGCACGGCGCTTGCATCGGCGTTTGCCTCGGCGCGAAGGCCGGAAGTATCCTAGCCGCCGTTGCAACGAGAGCCGGATTTCCCGCGCACCGATCCACACCAGGAGGAAACAAGATGATCCGCAAGTCGCTCGCCGCCGTCGCGGCACTCGCCCTTCTCGCCGCCGGCACGGCCGGCGCGCAGGAGCTCACCGGCACGCTCAAGAAGATCAAGGACTCGGGCACCATCACCATCGGCTATCGCGAGACCTCCATCCCGTTCTCGTACCTCAACGAGCAGCAGCAGCCCGTGGGCTACTCGATGGACCTGTGCGCGGTGATCGTCGAGGAAGTGAAGAAGGAGCTGAACCTCGCGCAGCTCACGGTGAAGTACAACCCGGTGACGCCGCAGACGCGCATCCCCCTCATGGCCAACGGCACCATCGACCTGGAGTGCGGCTCGACGACCAACACGCTCACGCGCCAGAAGCAGGTGGCCTACGCGCCGACGACCTTCATCACGGGCACCAAGCTCCTGGTGAAGAAGTCCTCGAAGATCCGCTCGTACAAGGACCTGAAGAACAAGACGGTCGTGGTGACCCAGGGCACCACCAACGAGCGGATCATCAAGGCGCTCTCCGACAAGGAGAACCTCAACATCAAGTTCCTCAACGCCAAGGACCACGGCGAGTCGTTCCTCACGGTCGAGTCCGGCCGCGCCGTCGCCTTCTCGATGGACGACATCCTGCTCTACGGCCTCATCGCCAAGGCGAAGAAGCCCAAGGACTTCGAGGTGGTGGGCGAGTTCCTGTCCTACGACCCCTACGGGATCATGTTCCGCAAGAACGACGACGACTTCGGCCTGGTCGCGCGCCGCGCCCTGGCGAACCTGTTCCGAAGCGGCGACATCGTGAAGATCTACAACAAGTGGTTCCTGGAGAAGCTGCCCTCCGGCCAGTCGATGGGCGTGCCGATGAGCCCGCTGCTCAAGGCCGCGATCCAGCTCGAGGCCCTGCCCGAGTGACGACCTGACCCGCGGGGGGGCGGCACGGCCGCCCCCTCGCCTTTCCGGGGTGCGCGCGCGCGATGGACTGGAAGGTCTTCCTGGAGCAGGCCCCCTCGGGCGGCATGACGTACCTGGGGTGGCTGATGTCCGGCCTCTTCTGGACGCTGTCGGTCTCGGCGTGCGCCTGGGTCATCGCCTCCGTGGTGGGCTGCGTGGTGGGCGTGGCGCGCACGACGCCCGTGGGCTGGGCGCGCGCGCTGGGCACCGCCTACGTGGAGCTCTTCCGCAACATCCCGCTCCTGGTGCAGATGTTCCTCTGGTACTTCGTGATGCCGGAGGTGCTGCCGAAGGCCTGGGGCGACTGGCTCAAGCAGGACCTGCCCAACGTCCTCACGCTGCCCTTCGCCGCGCAGTTCAGCCTGTTCGAGTTCTCGGCCGCCGTGCTGTGCCTGGGCCTGTACACGGCCTCGCGCGTGGCCGAGCAGGTGCGCTCGGGCATCCAGTCGCTGCCCCGCGGCCAGACGGGCGCGGGCCTCGCCCTGGGGCTCACGCTGCCCCAGGTCTACCGGCACGTGACGCTGCCCATGGCCTTCCGCATCATCATCCCGCCGATGACGAGCGAGTTCCTGACGATCTTCAAGAACTCCTCCACGGCGCTCACCATCGGCGTGCTCGAGCTCACGGCGCAGAGCCGCCAGATCTCCGAGTACACCTTCAAGACCTTCACGGCCTTCTCGGCGGCGACGCTGCTCTACATCGCCATCACGCTCACCGTCACCTTCCTCATGCGCGCGCTCGAGCGCCGCACGGCCGTGCCGGGCTACATCGCCCAGGGGAGCGGCCACTAGCATGGGCGGCAGCTTCGACTGGGGCGTCATCTGGACCTTCCGCGCCGCGCTGGTGGACGGGATGCTCACCTCGCTCAAGCTCTTCGCCATCTCGCTCGCCGGCGGCATCGCCCTGGGCACACTGCTCGCCATGGCGAGGCTCGCGAGCTGGAAGGTCCTCGCCGTGCCCGCGGCGGCCTTCGTGAACCTGATCCGCGCCATCCCCTTCATCATGGCGATCTTCTGGTTCTACTTCCTCACGCCGATGATCGTGAACAAGCTCACCGGCCACCAGGGCGAGGCGGTGGGCCCGTTCGCCTCGGCGGTGGTGGCCTTCATCATGGTGGAGTCGGCCTACTACTCCGAGATCGTCCGGGCCGGCATCCAGTCCATCCCGCGCGGCCAGCCCTGGGCCGCCTACGCGCTGGGGATGAACTACTGGCAGTCCATGGGCCACGTGGTGCTGCCCCAGGCCTTCCGCAACATGCTGCCGGTGATGCTCACCCAGGCGGTGATCCTCTTCCAGGACACCTCGCTCGTGTACGTGGTGGGCCTGAAGGACTTCCTGGGCGCGGCCTCCAAGGGCGGGCAGATCTCCGGGCGCATCGTCGAGCTCTACCTCTTCGTGGCCGTCGTCTTCTTCCTCGTCTGCTTCCTCGCCTCCTGGGGCGTGAAGCGGCTCAACGCGCGGCTCGCCGTCGCCCGATAGGAGCGCCATGAACGCCGAAACGGCCCCCGGCCCCATGATCGACATCCAGGGCGTGAGCAAGTGGTACGGCGCCTTCCAGGTGCTCACCGACTGCACGACCCGCGTGCAGAAGGGCGAGGTGGTGGTGGTCTGCGGCCCCTCCGGCTCGGGCAAGTCGACGCTCATCAAGACCGTGAACGGCCTCGAGCCCTTCCAGAAGGGCGAGATCCGGGTGAACGGCGTGTCCGTGGGCGACCGCGGGACGAACCTGCCGAAGCTGCGCGCGCACATCGGGATGGTGTTCCAGAACTTCGAGCTCTTCCCGCACATGTCGATCACCGACAACCTCGCCATCGGCCAGGTGAAGGTGCTGGGCCGCACGCGCGAGCAGGCGGTGGAGAAGGGCCTGAAGCTCCTCGACCGGGTGGGCCTCGCCTCGCAGAAGGACAAGTACCCGGGGCAGCTCTCCGGCGGCCAGCAGCAGCGCGTGGCCATCGCCCGGGCCCTGTCGATGGACCCCATCGCGATGCTCTTCGACGAGCCCACCTCGGCCCTGGACCCGGAGATGATCAACGAGGTGCTCGACGTCATGGTCGAGCTCGCCCGGGAGGGAATGACCATGATGGTGGTGACCCACGAGATGGGCTTCGCCCGCAAGGTGGCCCACCGCGTGATCTTCATGGACCAGGGGCAGATCGTGGAGGATTGCCCCAAGGACGAGTTCTTCGGCTCCCCGCGTTCCGAGCGCGCCCAGACCTTCCTGTCGAAGATCCTGCACCATTGAGGTGCGCGGTCGCCGGCCGGCGACGGGAAACCGCGGCCTATATGCCGGATATCATTGACGAAACGCCCGATTCGGCCGACACTTGCCCCCCATGAATCGCCTCACGGCCATCGGCCTCGCCTCCCTGGTTGCCTACGGCATCCTCCTGGCGACCAAATGGGACGGCTCGACCGCGGCGGTTCCCGCCGGCTCGGGCGAGGTCTCCCCCACCGGGGCATCCGGCACCGCCGGCCTCGACACGCTCGGGCCCGCCGTCTCGCCGGTCGCCCCGCCCCGGCGCGCGGCGGCCTTCTCGATGCCCTCGCCCGCGGCCGCCCCGATGCCCGCGCTTTCCGCCGTGGCGCTGCAGTTCAAGCAGTCGCGCGACCTCAAGGCCTTCGCCGACGCCCTGCTCGCCCGCCGCGCGAGCCTGTCGAGCGAGGAGCGCTACTACCTCGCCAAGGCGCTGGAGACCTGCGGCTTCGCCACCTCGATCAACGACGACCTCGCGGCCGCCACCGACAAGCGCCGCCGGCAGTTCCTCGCGACGATCCCCGCGGGCGACCCGGAGGCCGCGCGCCGCATCGCCGCCTACGACGCGGCCGACGACACGCAGCGCTGCCTGGGCTTCCAGGGCGCGCGCATCACGCAGAAGCAGATCGACGACCTCTACCGCGAGTCGAGCGCCGCGGGCGACCCGCGCGCCCAGGCGCGCACGCTCATCGCGGAGCTCAACCAGAACCTCGGCTCCTCCGGCGGCAAGACCAACGCCGACGCCGCGCACGGCCTGAGCGCCGACGACCTGCGGCGCATCGTGGGCCTGCTGGAGACGCGCGACGCCGAGGCGATGGTGATGGTCGCGCAGTTCCTGGCGCAGCACCGGCTCATCGGCGAGCTTCGCATCGGCCCGAACGGCGAGGTGCCGGAGCCCTCCTCGCTGGTCGGCGCGTTCTCCCTGGTGGCGTGCGACTTCCAGCCCACCTGCCCCACCTTCGACCGCGAGGCGCTCCAGGCCTGCGCCTACGCCGGTTACTGCAGCGCGGGCTCGTACGAGGAGCTGTACGCCAACTTCCTCGCCTCGCCCTGGTCGTACACGCAGGCCATGCGCTACCGCGGTTTCATCCACTCCGCCATCGAGACGCAGAACTGGGGCCTGCTCGGCCTGCAGAAGCTCGTCGGCGCGCGCTCCAACGCCGCTCCCTGACCGGGGCGGCATCCCTTCCGTGACCCGCTGGTACCGGCGCGACCCCGCCGCGGGCGTCGTCGTGCTCGCCATCCATGCGCAGCCCCAGGCCCGGCGCACCGAGGTGGTCGGCACCCATGGCGACAGCCTGAAGGTGAAGGTGGCCGCGCCCGCGCTCGAGAACCGCGCCAACGAGGCCCTGCTCGCGTTCGTCGCCGAGCGCTTCGGCGTGGCGCGGCGCGACGTCTCGCTGCTGTCCGGGGAGAAGTCGCGGGAGAAGCGCGTGGCGGTGCGCGCCGGCGACGCGGACCCGGAGAAGGCCCTGCTCGCCCCCCGCGACTAGCGGGGCCCCGCGCCGCCTCAGCCCGCGAGCACCCGCACGTGCCGCACGACGCTGCGGGCGAGCGCGCGCGTGTTGTAGCCGCCCTCGAGCGTGGAGACGACGCGGCCCTGCGCGAAGCGGTCCGCCACCTCGACGATGCGCGCCGTCACCCACTCGTAGTCGTCGTCGCCCAGCTGCAGGTGCGCGAGCGGATCCTCGCGATGGGCGTCGAAGCCCGCCGACACCATCACGAGCTGGGGCTCGAACCGCTCGAGCGCCGGCAGCCAGTGGCGCTCCACCGCGTGCCGGAAGCCCTCGCTGCCCGTCATCGCCGGCAGCGGCACGTTCACGAGGTTGGGCGCGCGCGAGTCCGCGCCGCAGAACGGGTAGTACGGGTGCTGGAAGGTCGAGCAGAAGAGCACGCGCCCGTCGCCCGTGAACGCGTCCTCGGTGCCGTTGCCGTGGTGGACGTCGAAGTCGAGGATGGCCACGCGCTCGAGCCCGTGGCGCTCCAGGGCGTTGGCGGCGCCCACGGCCACGTTGTTGAAGATGCAGAAGCCCATCGCCCGCGCGGGCGTGGCGTGGTGCCCCGGCGGGCGCACCGCGCAGAAGGCGCGCGTGGCCTCTCCGCCCAGCACCAGGTCGGTGGCGCGCACCACGGCCCCGGCCGCGCGCAGCGACGCCGACAGCGACTTGGCGTTCATCGAGGTGTCGGGGTCGAGGTAGGCGTAGTCCGTCTCCGGCGCGCGTTCGCGCACGAGCTCGAGGTGCGCCTCGTCGTGCACCCGCGCGAGCGCCTCGGCGCTGGCCTCGGGCGCCTCGCCTTCGGCGAGCTCGCCGCCGAACCCGGAGGCGTCCAGGGCGTCGAGCACCGCCTTGAGCCGCTCGGGCGACTCCGGGTGGTGCAGGCCCATCTCGTGCAGGACGCAGTCCGCGTGGGTGAGGAGCGAGACGGCCATGGCGCGGCGCCCTAGAAGCTCTGGCGCGAGATCGACTTCGATCCGGTGAGCGCGGGCAGGCCGAAGGCCGGGTTGGTGTTGGGGATGCCGGCCGGAGGGGCGATCACGTAGGTGAACGTGCCGTGGCCCGCGTCCGAGAAGTCGAAGCGGAAGGTCCCCACCTGCTCGATGGCCTTCGCGGCCAGCGGCTGGGTGTACGGCGTGCCCGTCAGCACGTACAGGGCGCCCTGGTAGCTCGTCGGCGAGACCCACGTGCCGCCCGGCATCACGAACCACAGCGGCACGTAGCGCGAGCCGCCCGAGGTGGCGTCGGTGGCGCGCGGGTCGTAGGTGTACCAGACGGCGAAGAGCGCGTCGACGGTGCCGCCCGCGGGCGGCTTCTGGCGGATGCTGATGCCCCAGCCCGACTCGGACGGGTTGTACCACATGTCGGTGTAGTCGACGGTCGGGGCGACCTGGGCCGCGGCCTGCAGGGCGGCCCCGGCGGCCAGGGCCGCGAGCAAGGCTTGCGCTTTCATTGCGTTCTCCGATGCCGGCCCGGATCCGGCGGCCGGCGCGCCCGCCGGCCACCCGGGGACGCGCGGCGCCCATGCTATCCTGAAACCGCACACCGGTGCGACCCGTATGCCCCGCATCGGTTCCCGACGACCCGCCATGCTCATCGACTCCCGCGCCCGCCTGTCCCCCAGCCCCGTCGAGGAGGTCGTCGCGCGCGCCTCGCGCGTCATCCTCGGCAAGGAACGGCAGATCCGCCTGGCGATGGCCTGCATCCTCGCCCGCGGGCACCTGCTCATCGAGGACGTGCCCGGCGTGGGCAAGACGACGCTCTCGCAGACGCTCGCGCGCCTGCTGGGCCTGGACTACCAGCGCATCCAGTTCACCTCGGACCTGCTGCCCGCCGACGTGATCGGCGTGTCGATCTTCGACAGGGAGAACTCCACCTTCCGCTTCCACCCCGGGCCGATCTTCGCGCAGATCATCCTGGCCGACGAGATCAACCGCGCGAGCCCCAAGGCGCAGAGCGCGCTGCTCGAGGCGATGGAGGAGCACCAGGTGACCGCCGAGGGCGAGACGCGCCCGCTGCCCGAGCCCTTCTTCGTGATCGCCACGCAGAACCCGCTGCACCAGGTGGGCACCTTCCCGCTGCCCGAGTCCCAGCTCGACCGCTTCCTCATGCGCCTGCGCCTGGGCTACCCGGACGCGCGCGCCGAGCGCGAGCTCCTGCGCGGCGACGAGCGGCGCGACCTCATCTCCCACCTCGAGCCGGCGATGACCGCCGCGCAGCTGGTCGAGCTGCAGCGCGCCGTCACCGCGGCGCAGGTCTCCGAGGCCCTGCTCGACTACGTCCAGGCGCTGGTGGCCCACTCGCGCACCTCGCCGCGCTTCTCGCAGGGCCTGTCGCCGCGCGCCGGCCTCGCGGTGCTGCGCGCGGCGCAGGCGTGGTCGATGATGCAGGGCCGGCGGCAGGTGCTGCCGGAGGACGTGCAGGCCATCCTCCCGGCGGTGGTGGGCCACCGCCTGCACGGCGCGGGCGAGTCGCAGAAGGGCGGGTTCGACGCCGCCACCGACCTGCTGACCGCCGTGCCCATTCCCTAGCCTCGCCGGGGGCGATGCTCGCCGACATCCGCCAGTCGGTGGCCGACTGGATCTTCCGGGCCCGGGCCCCGGAGCCGCCGCCCGTCACGCTCGTCCAGCGGCGCATCTTCATCCTGCCCACGCGCCAGGGCTACCTCTTCGCGGCCGTGCTCCTCGTCCTGCTGCTCGGCTCGATCAACTACGCGCTGTCGCTGGGCTTCGTGCTCACCTTCCTGCTCGCGGCGATGGGCAGCGTGGCGATGCTGCACACCTGGCGCAACCTGGCGCACCTGAAGCTGAGGCCCGGGCGCTGCGATCCCGTGTTCGCCGGCGACACCGTGCAGTTCCGCGTGGTGCTGGAGGCCCCGGCGCGCGAGCGCTTCGCCGTCGCGATCCGGCGGCGCGGCGACGACCCCGTGTTCGCGGACGTCGGGCCCGCCGGCCCCGCCGTCGTCGCGCTGCCGGTGGCCGCGACCCGGCGCGGGCGCCTGCGCTGCGGGCGCCTGGAGATCTTCACGCGCTACCCGGTGGGGCTCTTCCACGCGTGGTCCTACTTCGACTTCGGCCTCGCGGCCATCGTCTACCCGCGGCCGGACCCCGCGGCCGGCCTGCCCCCGAACCAGTCGCGCGCCGGCGACGACGAGGGCATCCCGGTGGCCGGCGACGAGGACTTCGCCTTCCTGCGCGCCTATCGCCCGGGAGACCCGCCGCGGCAGATCGCGTGGAAGGCCCTCGCGCGCGGCGACGACCTGCTGTCGAAGGAGTTCCAGGCGAGCGCCTCGGCCGAGCTGTGGCTGGACTGGCTGGACGCGCGGGCGCCCGACCCGGAGTCGCGCCTGTCGGTGCTCGCGCACTGGGTGCTGGAGACCGAGCGGCTCGGGCAGAGTTACGGCCTGCGCCTGCCGGGCGCCGTCATCGCCCCGGGCCGGGGGGAGGCGCACCGCGCGCGCTGCCTCGAGGCGCTCGCGCTGCACGGCGAGGAGAGCGCGCCTTGAGCGGGGGCCTGCCCAACGCCGCCCTCGACGTGCGCAACGTCCTGTGGCTGCTCGCGTCCATGGCCTTCGTGGTCGCGCCGCACGCCGCGCGCCTGCCGCCGTGGGTGGGCGCGTTCTTCGCGGCGATGCTCGCCTGGCGCGGGTGGATCGCCTGGCGCGCCGGTCGCCACGCCCCGCGCGCCCTCGTGCTGCTGCTCACCGCGGGCGCCGTGGCCGCGACCTTCGTGTCCTACGGCCGCATCATGGGCCGCGACGCCGGCACGACCCTGCTCGTGCTGATGGCCGCGCTCAAGCTGCTGGAGATGAAGACCTCGCGCGAGGTGGTGCTCTCCATCCACCTGGGCTTCGTGCTGGTCATGACGAACTTCCTCTACTCGCAGTCCATCCCCATGGGCTTCTACATGCTCGCGTGCGTGTGGCTGTTCGTCGCCACGCTCGTGGGCTACCACCGCGGCACGGGCCGCGCGCCCACGCTGCGCGAGCGCTTCGTGCCCTCGGGGATGCTGCTCGCGCAGGCCGTCCCGCTGATGCTCGTCTTCTTCATCCTCTTCCCGCGGATGCAGGGCCCGCTGTGGGCGCTGCCGCAGGACGCGCACGCGGGATTGTCGGGCCTGTCCGAGTCGATGACGCCCGGCAACATCTCGACCCTGATCCAGTCCGAGGCGGTCGCCTTCCGCGTCCAGTTCGACGGCGACATTCCGCCCTACGGGGCGCTCTACTGGCGCGGCCCGGTGCTGTGGAACTTCGACGGCCGGACCTGGCGCATGCCCGAATTCACGATCGCGGGCAGCCTGGACTACGCGCGGGCCGAGCGGCCCGTCCGCTACGCCGTCACGGTGGAGCCGCACGGCAAGCACTGGCTCTTCTCGCTGGACGTGCCGGGAGAGGTGCCGCGCGGCGCGGGCCTGCGCCACGACCTGCAGCTGCGCGCCATCCGCCCGGTGGACGCGCGGCGCCGCTACGACATGGTGTCCTACCTCGACTACCGCTACGGGCTGCACCTGCCGGCCGCCTTCCGCCGCATGGCCCTCGCCTTCGACGACCGGCACAACCCGCGCACCATCGCGCTGGGCCGGCGCTGGGCCGCGGAGTCGGCGGGCCCCGTCGAGGTGGTGAACCGCGCCCTCGCGTACTTCAACGCGCGCTTCACCTACACGCTGGAGCCGCCGCTGCTCTCCTCCGACGACCCGTACGACGAGTTCCTCTTCGACACGCGGCGCGGCTTCTGCGAGCACTACGCGGGGAGCTTCGCGCTCATCATGCGCGCGGCCGGCATCCCGGCGCGCATCGTCACGGGCTACCAGGGCGGCGAGATGAACCCGCTCAACCACGAGCTCATCGTGCGCCAGGCCGACGCGCACGCCTGGGTGGAGGTCTGGCTGGAAGGCCGCGGCTGGGTGCGGGTGGACCCCACCTCGGTGGTCTCGCCCACGCGCATCGACGGCGGCATCAACGCCGCGCTCGGCCCCATCGGCGTCATCCCGACGCTCATCGCCGCGGACCGCCTGCACGTGCTCGCGAACCTGCGCTACGCGTGGGACGCGCTCAACAGCCAGTGGAACCAGTGGGTGCTGGGCTACAACGTGGACCGCCAGCGGCAGTTCCTCGAGAGCCTGGGCCTCGCCGTCGGCGACTGGAAGCGGCTGGGCCTGTGGCTCGCCGTGGCCTCCGTGGCCGTGGGCGGCCTCGTGGGCCTGGGCCTGGTGCTGCGCGACCTGCCGGGGCGCCGCGACCCGGCCGTGGTGGCCTGGGAGCGGTACTGCGCGAAGCTCGCGGCGGCGGGGCTCGCGCGGCAGCCCTGGGAGGGGCCCCTGGACTTCCTCGCGCGCGTGGAGGCGGCGCACCCGGCCGTCGCGGACGAGGCCCGCGGCATCACGGCGGACTACGTGCAGGCCCGGTACGGCGCGGGGCTCGGCCGCGGCGCGCTGCGGGCCCTGCAGGCGCGCGTGCGCCGCTTCCGACCCGCCTAGGAGGGCGGCAGCACCCGCGCGGGGTCGACCGGCTTGCCCTGGCGGCGAACCTCGAAGTGCAGCTTCACCTGGTCGGCGTCGCTCGCGCCCATCTCCGCGATCTTCTGGCCGCGCTTCACCTCCTGCTGCTCCTTCACCAGGATGGCGTCGTTGTGCGCGTAGGCCGAGAGCCAGGTCTCGTTGTGCTTGATGATCACGAGCTTGCCGTAGCCGCGCAGCCCCTGCCCCGCGTAGACGACGCGCCCCGCCGCCGCCGCGACCACGGGGGCGCCCTTGCGGCCGGCGATGTCGATGCCCTTGGAGGCCTCCGTGAAGCCCGCGAGCACCTTGCCCTTCACGGGCCAGATCCAGTCGATGGCCTCGTTCTGCGTGCCGCCGGCCGGGCGCTCCGGGACGGCGGGGCCGGGTGCAGGCGTGGCGCCGGGCGCGGTGCCCGGCGTCGCGGCCGGCGGCGCGGCGTCGCCCGCCGAGAGCTGCGCGAGCGCCTTCTCGGAGTACGGCAGGCGCTGGCCGCGCGGCTCGACCTTGATGCGGTCCGTGTTCGCGAGCGGCCGCGCCTCGATCACCGCGGACGGCGTGGCGAGCGGCGTCGCGACGATGGCCGACGGCGGCGCGGGCGGCCGCGTGCCCGCGGGGGCGGCGAGCACGAGCACCTGGCCCACGCTCATCACGTTGGGATTCGTGATGCCGTTCCAGGCGGCGAGCTCGCGGTAGTCCAGCCCGTACTGCAACGCGATGCTCACCAGCGTCTCGCCCTTCTTCACCGTGTGCGTCGGCAGCGGCCTGGGCGCCGGCTTGGCGGGCGTCGCGGGCGGCGCCTCCACGCGGGGAGCCTCGGGCGGCGGCGGGGCGCGCTCGATCACGGGCGCGGGCTGGCGCGTGGCGCAGGCCGCCGCGAGCGCGAGCGCGCCCGCGAGGGCGGCGGCACGGCGCAGGGGGTTGCGAATGTCCATGGAATCCTCAGGCGATGCCGGGAAGCAGCGGCACGAAGCGCACCGGCTCGCGCTTGTCCTCGGTGAAGCCGGCGGCCGTGCGCTCGATCACGTGCAGCCGCTGGTCGTCGGTGCCGACGGGGATCACGAGCCGGCCGCCGACCGCGAGCTGCTCCTTGAGCGCCGCCGGCACGTGGCTCGCCGTCGCCGCGCAGAGGATGCCGTCGTACGGGCCGCCCTCGGGATAGCCCCGGTGGCCGTCCGCGTGCTTGAAGCGCACATTGTAGACGCGCAGGTCGCGCAGGTTGCGCCGGGCCTTGTCCATGAGCGGGGCGATGCGCTCGAGGGTGTAGACCTCCTTCACGAGCTTGGCGAGCACGGCCGTCTGGTAGCCGCAGCCGGTGCCGATCTCCAGCACCTTCGCGGGCAGCGACTTCTCCAGCAGCAGCTGCGTCATCAGCGCGACGATGGTCGGGCTGGAGATGGTCTGGCCGTGGCCGATGGGCAGCGGCGTGTCCTCGTAGGCGCGCGAGGCGATGCCCGCCTCGACGAAGAGGTGGCGCGGGATCTCGAGCATCGCCGCGAGCACGCGCTCGTCGCGGATGCCGCCCTTCCTCAGCGCCTCCACCATCCGCCCGCGCGTGCGGTCGGAGGTCATGCCGATGCCGGCGGGCCCGCTCATGTGGCGAGCCAGCGGCCGATGCCGCCCAGCTGGCCGGCGTGCGTGAGGTCCACCTGCAGGGGCGTGACCGAGACGGCTCCGCGCTCCAGCGCGTGGAAGTCGGTGCCGGGGCCGGCCTCGCGCGCCGCGCCGGCGGGCCCCACCCAGTACACGGTGTCGCCCCTCGGGTTGACGCTCTTCACCACGGGCTGCGCCTTGTGGCGACGGCCCAGGCGCGTGACCTCGATGCCCGCCACCGCCTCCGGCGGCACGTCGGGCACGTTGACGTTGAGCAGCACGGGCTCGGCCGGCGGGTCGCGGCGGATGCGCTCGACGAGGTCGCGGGCGATGCGGGCGGCCGTCCCGTAGTGCGCGAAGGCCTTGCCGACGAGCGAGACGGCGATCGACGGGATGCCCAGGAGGTAGCCCTCCGTGGCCGCGGCCACCGTGCCCGAGTAGAGCGTGTCGTCGCCCATGTTGGAGCCGGCGTTGATCCCGGAGACCACCACGTCGGGCTCGATGTCGAGCAGGCCCGTCACCGCCATGTGGACGCAGTCGGTGGGCGTGCCGTTCACGTAGTAGTAGCCGTTGCCCGCGCGGTGCAGGGAGAGCGGCCGGTCCAGCGTGAGGGAGTTGGAGGCGCCGCTGCGGTCCCGCTCGGGCGCCACCACCGTGATCTCGCCCAGCGGCGCCAGCGCCTCGTGCAGCGCCGCCAGGCCCGGCGCGAAGTAGCCGTCGTCGTTCGAGAGGAGGATGCGCATGCGGGGGCGTTCGCCCGGAGGTTTTTTGCTGCGGGATTATACCCGATGACACCCGGCGCCCCGGCGCGCGTGGGCTAGAATGGCCGCTCGCGAAAGCCCGCCGGAACCCATGCGCCGCCCCCCTGCCCGAACGCTCCCGCGGGCCGCCCTCGCCCACCGTCGGCCCCGCGGCGCGGCGTCGCCGTGAGCGAGCCGGGCGGCGGCCGGCCCCACGTGCGCATCGAGTCGTTCCTCGCGCACGCCGGCGGCGCGCGCCGCGTCACCGTCGAGCGCTACGAGCGCCTTTCGGGCGGCGCCATCCAGGAGAACGCGGCGCTCGACGTGACGGTCGACGGCGGTCCGCACGCCGGCCGCCACGCGTGGGTGCTGCGCACGGACGCCCCTTCGGGCGTGGCCGTGAGCCGCACGCGGCCCGAGGAGTACGAGCTGCTGCGGGTGGCGCACGCCGCCGGCGTGAAGGTGCCCGAGCCCCTCTTCGCGTGCAGCGACGGCCAGGGGCCCGACTTCTTCGTCATGGCACGCGTGCCCGGGCTCGCCGCGGGCCACCGCCTCACCAAGGACGCCACGCTCGTGCCCGACGGGGAAGGACTCGCGCGCGAGCTGGGCGCCAACCTCGCGCGCCTGCACGCCGTGCGCCCCCCGCACCCCGCCCTCGCCTTCCTGGGCGAGCCGCCCGCCGACGGCGCCCGCGCCACGATCGCCGGGTACCGGCGCGACCTGGACGCGCTGGGCGCCGTGCGCGGCGAGGCCTGGCCCGCGCTCGAGTGGGGCCTCGCGTGGTGCGCGCGGCATGCGCCGCCCCCCCTCGCCCCGTGCCTGCTGCACCGCGACTACCGCACGGGCAATTACCTCGTGCACGAAGGCCGGCTCGCCGCCGTGCTGGACTGGGAATTCGCCGGCTGGGGCGACGCGCGCGAGGACCTGGGCTGGATGCTGGCGCGCTGCTGGCGCTTCGCGCGGCCCGACCGCGAGGCCGGCGGCATCGCGGGCGCCGCGGCGTTCCTGGAGGGCTACGCGCAGGCCGGCGGCCAGCGCCTCACGCCGGCGCAGACGCTGTACTGGCAGGTGCTCGCGCACCTGCGCTGGGCGGTGATCGCCCTGCAGCAGGCCGAGCGCCACCGCTCCGGCGCGCAACGCTCGCTGGAGCTCGCCCTCACCGCGCACATCGTCCCCGAGCTCGAGCTCGAGATCCTCTCGCTCACCGAAGGAGACCCCGCATGAAGGTCGAACCCGGCGCCGCCGACCTGCTCGGCATCGCGCGCGAGACGATCCTCTCGCAGCTCGTCCCCGCCCTGCCCGAGGGCGCACGCTACGCGGCGCTCATGGCGGCCAACGCGCTCGCCATCGCCGCGCGCGAGATCGCCTCGCCCGCGCACGAGGCGGCCGAGCGCGGGCGCCTGGCCGCCCTGCTGCCGGACCGGACGCCGGCGGGCGAGGACGCGGCGGACCGGCGGGCGGCCACGGCGCTCCTGGCGGCGCGCGTGCGCGAAGGCCGGTTCGACGACC
>JAKOWJ010000004.1 GCA_029781595.1 Pseudomonadota bacterium
GGAGAACAGCAGCTCGGCGTGCCGGTGGCGCGCGTGTGGGACGCGCTCAACGACCCGGACTTCCTGAAGGACTGCGTGCCCGGGTGCGAGTCGATCGAGCGCGTCTCGGACGTCGAGTTCCGGGCGGGGATGCTCGCGGCCATCGGCCCGGTGAAGGCGAAGTTCGCGGGCAAGATCCTCCTGTCGGAGCTGGACCCGCCGCGTTCCTACCGACTCGCGTTCGAGGGCGCGGGCGGCGCGGCCGGTTTCGCCAAGGGCGGCGCGCGCGTGCGGCTCTCGGAGGAGGGCGACGGCACGCGCCTCGCGTACGAGGCCGACGCGCTCGTGGGCGGCAAGCTGGCGCAGGTGGGATCGCGACTCGTCGACGGCGTCGCGGCCAAGATGGCCGAGGAGTTCTTCTCGCGGTTCCGCGCGAAGCTCGAGGCGCAGGCGGCGCCCGGGCCGGTCGCGCAGGCCGCCGAGGAGCCCGTCGCGGCTCCCCCGGCCTCCGGCGTGCCCGCGGGCTGGATCGCGGTGGCCGTGATCGTGGCCAGCCTCGCGGCCTGGCTGCTGTGGCGGTAACGGTGGATTCCGGTACGCGGATGCCGAATATTCGGGTTGGCGCGAGGCGCGACCCGTCGTAGACTCCGCTTTCCCTGGCCGTCCCTGGCCGGACGGGGGGATACCTGGGGGAAGCGCAATGGCCGACTCACGAGACGCGAAGGACGGCCCGGTGGCCCGCCTGCGGCGGTGGGCCCGGAGTGCGATCGTGCAGGAAGTTCCCGCGGAGATGGAGCGCTGCGAGTTCGATTGCAGGAAGGACCACTGCACGCTCGGCGAGTGGGACACCTGCGAGAACCGGCTGAAGAGCCTTCGGCCCGGCGAGAAGTGAGCCCGCGCGGCGTAGGAGCCGCTGGCGCGAGGCCGGTAGTCCTAAAACGACATAATCGAGGAGGAAGATAACGTCCGCGATACCCCCAAGGGGCCGGGTGCGCCGGCTCGGGGTCGCGGTGTAGCATTGCGTACTGGACGGGCCCGATGGCGCACACTTTCGGGTTTTCTGAAAAGTCACCTCCATCACGGCGTAAAAGAATGGGGAACTTGTTCATGCCCACTGACGCGAGCGATCGCAAGGTCGCGCGTTCAGCGAGGAACCGGCTGCTGAAGCGGTGCTTCGACGTCGCCGTCGCCGCCCCGCTTTTCGTCGCCCTGGCGCCGGTGATGGCCACGGCGGCACTGCTCGTGCTCCTGTCCGAGGGCCGCCCCATCTTCTATTTCTCGAACCGGTTCGTGGGCATCGACCGCCAGATCCGGGTGCTCAAGTTCCGCACCATGGTGCGCGACGCGACCGCGCCCCGGCACCGGCTGAACGAGCGGTTCATGCGCGACGGCTACCTGGACATCCCCATCCAGTGCGAGGTCTACACGCCCATCGGGCGCGTGCTCGAGCGCCTGCAGATCGTCGAGATGCCGCAGCTCGCCAACGTGCTCCTGGACGGCCTGAGCCTCGTCGGCAACCGGCCGCTGCCCAGGCAGAACATGGACCTGCTCGCCAAGTTCCCGGCGTGGGAGCAGCGGTTCGCGAGTCCGGCCGGGATTACCGGCATCTCGCAGGTTGTTGGTAAGATGAACCTCGTTCCCGCGGAGCGGCTGCATCTCGAGTCGCTGTACAGCAGGGTCTACCGCGAGGGGCAGGTGCTGAAATGCGACCTGCTCATCATGTGGCACACCGTCGCGGCGGTCCTCATGCGCAACGAGGGGATCACGCTGGAGCGCGCCGAGGTCCTGCTGCGCAGCTGCCTGCCGGAAGACTGATCCGGTGGTGCCGCGGGACGCCGGTCGCCGCGCCGGGCCGGGTTTCGGCAGGGCCGTCTCCCCGCGTCGTTACATCGTCCGGTCTGGCCGGCGTGCCGCCGGACCGGGGCTGTCTTCATGCCCGTCCGGCGCCCCGGTGGCGCCTCGGCCGGCCGGGCGCCAGGGTCAACCGCAGCACAACCGGAAGGTGCGATAAGCGATGGAGCGAGCCAAGGTCGTCATCCTGTGCGGGGGGAAGGGCACGCGCTCCTACCCGTTCACCGAGTACTTCCCGAAGGTCATGATGCCGGTGAACGGCACGCCGATCCTCGTCCACCTCATGCGCATCTACGCGGCGCAGGGCTTCAGGGACTTCGTGCTGGCCGGCGGCCACCGCATCGAGATGCTCTACGACTACTTCAGCGGCCGCTTCTCCGAGTGGAACGTGAACATCGTCGACACCGGGGCCGATGCCGACACCGGCGACCGCATCTACCGTTGCGGCGAGTTCGTGGGCGAGCGCTTCTTCGCCACGTACGGCGACGGGCTGGGGGACCTGGACCTGCACCGGCTGCTGGAGACCCACGAGCGCTCCGGGGCGCTCGCCACGCTCACCACGGTCCCGCTGCGCTCCCAGTACGGCCTCGTGGTGTTCGACGGCGGGGGCAAGGTGGAGCGCTTCGAGGAAAAGCCCCTCATCAACGACTACTGGATCAACGCCGGCTTCTTCGTGTTCGAGCGCGACGCGCTGTCGCAGTGGCGCGGGCACAACCTCGAGCAGGACGTGCTGCCCGAGTTCGCGCGAAACGGCCGGCTCTTCGTGAACCGCCACACGGGCTTCTGGAAGTCGATGGACACCAGCAAGGACCAGCAGGAGCTCGAGAAGCTCTGCGTCGGGGACGCCGCTCCCTGGGAACGGCCGCCGGCCGCCAAGGGCGCCTGAGGGCGCGAGTCGAAGCGAAGGAGATCGCCATTTCTACGTTTTCCTGGAAGGGTCGCCCCGTGCTGGTCACCGGGGCCACGGGGCTGCTCGGCAGCTGGGTCGTGCCGGAGCTCGTGCGCCGAGGCGCGCACGTGGTGGCGCTGGTGCGTGACGTCGTGCCGCGAAGCCTGCTGGTGCGCGACGGCTGGATGGACCGCATCGCCACCGTGCGCGGCTCGCTCACCGACGACGGCGTGCTGCTGCGCGCGTTCGCCGAGTATTCCGTCGACACCGTGTTCCACCTCGGCGCCCAGACGCTCGTCGGCGTGGCCAAGGTCGACCCGGTCGGCACGCTCGACGCCAACGTTCGGGGCACCTGGCTCCTGCTGGACGCCGCGCGCCGCGCCGGCGTGAAGCAGGTGCTGGTCGCCTCCTCCGACAAGGCCTACGGCGACTCGCCGAACCTGCCCTACCGCGAGGACCACCCGCTGCGCGGGCGCTTTCCCTACGACGTGTCCAAGAGCTGCACGGACCTCGTCACCGCCATGTACGCGCACACCTTCGGGCTGCGCACGGCGATCGTCCGCTGCGGCAACCTCTTCGGGGGCGGCGACCTCAACTTCAGCCGCCTGATCCCGGGCGCGATCCGCGCCACCGTGGCCGGCGAACCCTTCCTGATCCGCAGCGACGGCAAGTTCGTGCGCGACTTCCTCTACGTCGAGGACGCGGCCGACGCCTACCTCGCGCTGGCCGAGAAGCTCGCGGCGGACGACACGCTGGCGGGCGAGGCCTTCAACTTCGGCCTGGAGCTGCGCCCGACGATGCTCGAGATCGTCGACCGGATCCTCGCGATGATGGGGCGCGCGGACCTCAGGCCCGTCGTGCAGAACATCGCCTCGGCGGAGATCCGGGAGCAGTACCTGGACGCCGCGAAGGCCCGCGAGCGGCTCGGGTGGAAGCCCCGCTGCGGGATGGACGAGGGCCTTCGGCGCACGATCGACTGGTACAGGGCCTTCCTCGCGGAAGAGGGCGCCTGAGCCAGCCGCGAGCGTGAGGGCCGGGCGCCCCGCGCCCGGTGGCCGACGATGAGCCCGAACGAGGAATCCTCCCAGCCCGCGGCGCCGGTGACGGCGGTGATCCCGACCTACAACCGGGCCGCCGACCTCGAGCGATGCCTCGCGCACCTCGCGCGGCAGGACGCGGGCGCCCTCCAGGTCGTGGTGGTGGACAACAGCTCGACGGACCGCACGCCGGAGATGGTCCGCGGCCTGGAGCCGGCGTGGGGCGGGCGCCTTCGCTACGTCCGGCGCGAGCCCAACGGGCCGGCGTCCGCGCGCAACACCGGGCTCGCGGCCACGCGCACGCCCTTCGTCCTCTTCCTGGACAGCGACATCGACCTGCCGCCCGAGTGGGTGGGCCGCGCGCTCGCCCACCTCGCGGACGACCCGGGCCTGGGCGCGGCGGGCGGGTACATCCTCTACGCGTTCAACCCCGACGGCGTGAACGCCTACGGGGGCGACCTGGGCCGCATGGGCCTCGCGTGGGACGTGGACGAGGGCACGGTGCTCGACCCGGCCAAGGGACCCGCGCGGCGCATCTGGATCAACTGCTCGGCGATGCTCGCGCGGGCCGACGCGGTGCGCGAGGCCGGGGCCTTCGACGAGACCTTCTTCTACGGCCACGAGGACACGGACATCGGCTGGCGCCTGAACCTCATGGGCCACCGCGTCGAGGTGTTCCCGGACCTGCGCGCCATCCACAACGTGAGCCCGGACCCGGGTCTCGCGCACCCGGAGATCGTCTTCCACTCCTGCAAGAACCGGCTGCGGTCGATGCTCAAGAACGCCGGCGGCGCCAACCTCGCGGTGATGCTCGCGGGCTACGCGGCCTACACCGCGGCCGATCTCGTCGCGCGCCCGCCGCGCGCGGCCAAGCTTCGCGCCCTCGCCTGGAACCTCGGCCGCCTGGGCGAGACGCTGGCGATGCGCCGGGAGGTGCAGGGCCGCCGGCGCGTTCCCGACGGCCAGATCCTGCGCTACGGCTCGTGGCGGTGGTTCCCGCCGACGCGGCTCTCGGGGCGCCGCCGCCGGCCCGCGGCCGGCGCGGATGTGGCCGCGCCCTCCGTGGCCCGCGCGGGCGAGGCGGACGACCGTGTCTAGCCGGCCCGACCGGGCGGGCGAGGAGCCGCGCCGCCTCGATCTCGTCATCACCAGCCCCTTCGTCTGGCCCTGGGTGCGCCGCGGCTCCGAGCGCATGCTGCACGACCTGTCGACCTTCCTCGCGCGCCGCGGGCACCGCGTGCGGGTCTTCTCCACCGGGCCGGAGGACGCCGAGGAGATGCGCGACGGGATCGCGTACCGCCTCTTCCGGCAGCGCTTCGGCGCGCGCCCGCGGCAGTTCAACTGCTGCCACGACTTCGCCTTCCGCCTGCAGGAGGCGCTGGCCGGCGTGGACGCCGACGTCGTCTTCAGCATGAACTACTTCGACGCGTACGCCGCGGTGCGCGCGCGCGAGCGCTCCGGCGCGCGCTACCGCGTCGTGTTCCACTCGGCCGGCATCCTGTCGCGGCGCCACTTCCGGGCGGTGCCGCTGGACGCGTGGTTCTACCGCACCGTGCACCGCGGCGCGGACCGCACCTTCGTCGTGAGCCACGCGGCCGGCGAGGTGTTCCGCCACCAGTTCGGCCTCTCGCCCGTGGTGCTGCACCCGCCCATCGTCGTTGAGGACTTCGCGCCGCCGCCGGGCGCGGCCGCCCCGGCCGGGCCGGGGCCGCGCATTCTCTTCTCGGGCGACGCGGACGACCGGCGCAAGGGCGCGCGCGTGCTGTGCCGCGCCTTCGCGCGCGTCAAGGCCCGCTTCCCGGACGCGAGGCTCCTCTTCGCCGGCCGGGCGAGCGAGCCGACCCGCCAGGCGCTGCTCGCCGAGTGCGCGCGGACGGGCACGCAGGACGACGTGGCCTTCCTGGGCCTGGGTCGCGTCGAGGACCTGCCCGCGCTCTACCAGGGCGCGTCCGTCACCGTGCTGCCGTCCGTGGCCGAGGCCTTCGGCATGGTGCTCGCCGAGTCCCTCGCGGCAGGCACGCCGGTGGTCGGCACCCGCCACGGCGGGATCACGGAGATCATCGAGGGCGACCGGGTCGGGCGCCTGTTCGATCCGGGAGACTTCCACCGGCAGACCGACAATGCCGAGGGCCTGGCCGAGGCGATCGTCGCCGTGCTGGAGCGCGGCAAGTCGCAGGAGGTGATCGCCGCCTGCCGCGCGCGGGCCGAGCGCTTCAGCTGGACGGTCCTGGGCCCCGAGTACGAGCGCGCGCTGCTCGAGCTGGCGTTCGCGCCCGCCGGCGAGCGCGGGACGCGCGCGTGAGAGCCGGCCATGCCGACCGGGCATCCTCGAACCCGCCATGAGCGCCGCCACGCGTCCGCTCCGGGTCCTGCTGGCCCACGAGCTCTTCGCGCCCGACTTCGCGGGCGGCGGGGAGTACGTGGTGACCGAGACCGCCCGCCACCTGCGCGCCCTCGGCCACGAGGTCACGGTGGTCACCACGGGCGACCCGGCGATCGGGCAGTACGAGGGCATCCGCACGGTGCGCCTGCCGATCTCGCGCTACCGAATGAACTTCGCCTGGCGGCCAGTCCTTGAGCTCGCGCGCGAGGCGGACGTGATCCACGCCTTCACCTTCCATGCCCTGCGCCCCGCGGTGCGCGCCGCCCGCCGGCTCGGCAAGCCCGTGGTCGGCGGCGTGCTCGCGCTCTTCGGCGACGTGTGGCTCGAGATGCGCGGCCCCGTGGCGGGGCGCGCCTGGCGTGCCGCCGAGCGCCACCTGCTGGGGCTCGCCTTCGACGCGAAGCTGCACCTGAGCGAATTCTCGCTGGAGCTCGCGCGGCGAATCGGCGTGCACGGGCCCGCCGACCGCGTCATCGCGCCGGGCATCGACCACGAGGGCTTCCGCGCCGCCGGGCGCAAGTCCTGCGTGCTCTACACGGGCAAGCTCGACGTGCGCAAGGGCCTCGCCGTGGTCCTCGAGGCGGCGCGGCGCCTGCCGGACGTGCCCTTCCGCGTCATCGGCTGGGGCCCGGACTTCGACGCGGTCGCGGCCGCCGCCCCGCCGAACGTGAGCGTCGAGCGGCGCTCGGAGGACCGCTCGCAGTACGTGCAGGCCCTGGCCGGCGCCCGCGTCCTGCTCTTTCCCACCAAGGCGGAGACCTTCGGCCTGGTGCTGGCCGAGGCGATGGCGGCCGAGTGCGCCATCGTCTCCACCTCGCCCCTGCCATTCGAGGGCGTTCGCATCCGGCCCGACGACGCGGAGGGCGCGGCGGCGGCCGTGCGCGGCCTCTGGGACGACCCGGCGCGCTGCGAGGGCCTGGGGCGGCGCAACCGGGAGCTCGCGCGGCAGTACGACTGGGGGCGGCACGCCGCGGCGCTCGAGCAGGTCTACCGGCAGCTCATCGCCGCGCGGGCGGGGAGGGGCTGACGTGCGCGTGGCGCTCTTCTACCCGTGGATCTACCTCAAGGGCGGGCCGGAGCGCACCTTCCTCGAGATCCACAAGCGCAGCCGCCACGAGTGGCGCTTCTTCACCAGCCACTACGACGCCGAGGCGAGCTTCCCGGAGCTCAAGGCCTGCGGCATCCGCGAGACCTCGCGCGTGTCGGTGCGGCGCACCTACGGCGCGGTGCTGGGCGCCTCCGCGCGCATGGCGGCCACGCGCCTGGACCTGGAGGGCGTCGACGCCCTGCTGGTGGGCTGCGACGGCATCGGCACGCTCGTGACGCTGCGCAACGCGCGCGTGCCCGTCGTGAACCTCTGCTTCACGCCCCTGCGGGCCGTGTACGACGAGGAGTACCGCCGGCGCCACCTCTCGCGCCTGGGCGCGGGGCGGGTGGCGGCGCTCGCGGTCGAGGCGGCCTACCGCCTCGTGGACCGCCTGCTGTGGCGGCGCTACCGCGGCGTGATCTGCATCAGCGAGACGGTGCGCGAGCGCGTGGTTGCCGGGGGACTGCGCGCGCGCGACGACATGGCCGTGATGTACCCGGGCGTCGACGGCGCCTCCATCGTCGCCGGCGAGCGCTTCGAGCCGTTCTTCCTCCTGCCCGGACGCATCATGTGGACCAAGAACATCGAGCTCGGCATCGCCGCGCTGCGGCGCTTCCGGGAGGCCACGGGCCGGGACTACCGGCTCGTGATCGCCGGCATGGTGGACGCCAAGAGCCGCGGCTACCACGAGCGCCTGCAGGCGCTCGCCGGCCCGGACGGCGCGGTCTCGTTCCACGTGGCGCCCACGGACGCGCAGATGCGCGATTACTACGACCGCTGCACGGCCGTGCTCTTCACGGCATTCAACGAGGATCTCGGCCTCACGCCGATGGAGGCCATGGCGCGCGGCAAGCCGGTCGTCGCGGTGAACCGCGGCGGCCCGCGCGAGGTGGTCGAGCACGGCGTCACGGGCTACCTCGCCGAGCCCGAGCCGGGCGCCTTCGCCGACGCGATGGCCGAGCTCACTGCGGAAGGGGACCGCGCCCGCCGGATGGGGCGGGCGTCGACGGAGCGCGTGAAGCGCTTCACCTGGGAGCGCTTCGTGGGCGAGCTCGACGACTACCTCGAGGCCGTCGTCGCGGGGGCGCGCGCGTGAGGGTGCTCGTGATCGTGTCGGCGCACTACGGCGAGCTGAGCCTCGCCCGCTATTTCCTGAACGGGCTGGGGCTTTCGCCCGTGCCGGTGGTGATGGTGCCGGCTTCCCTTCGCCAGCCCGAGGGCGTGGAGGCGGACGTCGACGTGCGCGCCTACGAGGACCTCGACGACATCGTCCGCGTGGTCGAGGAGACGCAGCCCGAGGTCGCGCTGCTCTTCTCGGGCTACCTGCTCACCATCGGCCGGCGCTTCTCGCTGCTGCAGGCGTTCCGCCTGATGCGGCTGCTGCGGCGGCGAGGCGTGCGCATCCTCACCAGCGACCCGTTCATCGGGCTGGTGAGCGACCCGTGGTCGCTTCGCTTCGAGAAGATGTTCGCCCCGCGGCGCCGGGGAGGCCGGGACCACGTGGCCGCGATGCTCTCGCCGCTCTTCGCGATCCGGACCTACCTGCTGCACCTGGAGCTGCGCCGGCACGCGCACCTCTACGCCGCGCCCGTGGCGCACCCGTTCCCGGTCGCCGGCCACCGCGGGCTCGCCTTCTACAACGCGGCGGCCGAGCGCGTCGCGACGCACCAGTCCGCGGTGCCCGACCCGCAGCCCGTGTGGCTCTTCGTGCTCTCCGAGGTGGACTTCCGCTACCAGACCAACCGCCTGGGCGGGGCGTTCGTCACGCATGTGGCCGCGCGCCTGCGCGACGCGGCGCGGCCGGGGCGGCGGGTGGTGATGGTCGCGCCGGGCGAGCTGGTGGCGGACCTGCGCGGCCGCATCGCGAACGGGGCCGGAATCGAGCTGCGGGAGAACCCGCCGCACGCCGAGTACATGGCGGCCATCCTGCACGCCGAGCGCCTGTTCCTGTGGAACTACTTCTCCTTCTCCGTGCTGCACCGCGTGCTGGTCGGCGGCCCGGTGTTCTACTTCGACGAGGGCCACATGGTCGACATCCTGCCCGCCCTCGGGCAGGCGGGCATCGACACGTACTACGCCGGGTGGCGCCCGCCGCTGCTGCGCGTGGACGAGCCGCTCGACGAGGCGGCGCTCGAGCGCCTGGCGCAGCTGACCCGGGAGCGGTTCGCGGCCATCAAGGCGCGCATGGCGCAGGGCCACTCGCCGCGCGAGCTGCTGGCGCGGTTCACGGCGGGGGACGGGCGGCCGGCGGCCGGCTGAGGGCGGCCGCCGCCCTCAGCGAGAGGCCGCCTCGCAGGCGGCGGCGATCGTGTCGCAGGCCTCGCGCAGCAGCGCGAGGTCGATGGTCGCCGCCGGCAGCAGGCGCAGCCACCGCCCCTGGGCGGAGACGAGGATCCCCGCCTCGAGGACCGAGCGCGCGGCGGCCCCGGCGCGGATCGGCCCGGCGAGCTCCAGCATCCACATCGCTCCGCGGCCGCGAAGCGTGATTCCCGCGGCCTCGCGCCCGCCCAGCGCCGCGCGCACCGCCGCCTCGATGTCGGCGACGCGTGTGCCCATGTCGAGCGCCCGCATCGCCTCGAGGGTCGCCGACACGGCGGCGGCGGCCAGCGGGTTGCCGGAGAACGTGCTGCCCGGCAGCGCCTCAGCGGGAATGTCCATGCCGTGGGGAATCGCGAGCGAGCTGGCCGGGAAGCCGTTGGCCATGCACTTGGCGAAGAGGGTGATGTCCGGCTTCGCGGCGAGGCGGTCGGCGTAGAAGCGCGTGCCGGTGCGGTGCAGCCCCGTGAGGATCTCGTCGAAGACGCACAGCGTGCCGGCCTCGCGGCACAGCGCGACGAGCCGCTCGTAGAAGGCGGCGCTCGCCTCGTGACCGCCGTTGGAACCCTGGATGGGCTCGACCAGCACCGCCGCGAGCCGGCCGCCGGAGAGCAGCCGCGCCGCGCGCCCGAGGATCTCGTCCTCCCCGGCCTCGTCGACGAAGGGCAGCACGTGCGCCTGGCCGGCGCGCACGGGCGCGTTGTCCCAGCACAGCGACGAGGTCATCGCCGACTTGCCGTGCATGCTGCGGCCGAATGCGGCGAACTCGCGCCGCCCCGTGTGGCAGGCCGCGAGGCGGATCGCGAACTCCGCCGCCTCCATTCCCGTCGAGTACAGGCCCCCGGGCCTCGTGCCCTCGGGCAGCACCTCGCGCAGCCTCGCCTCGGCCTCCTCGCCGCTGGCCGTGGGCAGCCGCCCGCACTGCCACACGCGCGCGGCCTGCTCGCGCAGCCTCGCCGTCACCGCCGGGTGACCGTGGCCGAGGAAGACCGCGCCGTAGCCGGTCATGAGGTCGACGAAGCGCCGGCCGTCCCCGGTCCAGACGTGGCTGCCTTCGGCGTGGGTGATGGGGGGCAGGGCGGTCAAGGCGGCTCCCGGTGGGCGTGCGGGCGGGGGCGCCTCAGCGCCGCCGCAGCTCCAGGCAGGCGACGGAGTGCGCGGGCAGCCCGTAGGCGAGCGTGCGCCCGGATGCCTCCAGCGGCCGCGAGGTGAAGGCGATCGCCTGCGGCGAGCCGCGGTCGAAGTCGAGCCGGCGCGGGTCGAGGTTGGCCTGCTTCCCCCAGCGCAGGCCGGGCACGCGCGGGAGTTCCGTGCCGGTGTTCGAGTCGGGCGAGGCGCCCGTGAGCAGGTGCGCGGTCCCGCCGTCGGCCTCGAACCCCGCGAGATCCACCGCGACGTCGGCGCGCCGGTCCAGCGACTTGTTGATGAGCATCACGAAGAGCGTGCGGCCGTCGCCCGAGAGGCTCGCGACCGTCTCGAGCAGCGGCACGCCCTTCATCGGCGGCACGATGCCGACGCGCGCGCTGTCGTAGGTGGGCGAGCGGGCGCTCGCGCCGACCAGCGTCTCGCCGAAGTGCCGCGTGTAGAGCTCGAAGGCGTAGTAGGTGGCGTTGGGGGTCCACTGCCCGTGGCGGGCGCCCAGCAGGCCCAGGAACGAGGGCTCGTTCAGCTTGAAGAAGTTGGCGGCCTGCACGCGCTCGTCCTGCGCGAACACGCGCAGGACGTCCGCCACGTAGACGGCCGAGCCCAGCGTCTTGGCGTGGTCCACCCACGCGCTGGCCGGCGAGACGTGGAACAGGGGCGCCCACTCGGTGACGGCGATGCCGATCCGCGGCGCGCGCGAGGCGGGCGCCCAGCGGCGGATCTGGGCGCCCACCGTCCGCAGGTTCTCCGCCACCATGAGGGGCGCGGCCCACAGCGCCGGGTAGACCTCGCGCGGGTCCGCGTCGTCCTTCACGCCCACCGGCGCGTAGGCGTTGTGCACGGCGAGGAAGTCGATCTCGTCGCCGGCGCCGCGCAGCACCGTCTCGTTCCAGTCGCGGTAGGAATTGAAC
Source organism: Pseudomonadota bacterium (assembly GCA_029781595.1). Taxonomy (GTDB): domain Bacteria; phylum Pseudomonadota; class Gammaproteobacteria; order Burkholderiales; family Usitatibacteraceae; genus FEB-7. The sequence goes on from JAKOWJ010000004.1 coordinate 11,597, forward strand.
GGGAAGGTCGGGTAGTTCTCCAGCCCGATGGCCCCGAGCCGGATGGCGGGATCGACCGCGCGCATCTCGCGCGCGAAGGCGCGAAGGCGCGCCACGTAGTCGCGCGGCGCGAGCGAGGCGCCCGAGGCGTCGCCCTTGTGGTAGAGCTCGTTGCCCATCTCCCAGTAGCGCACCGGCGGCACCCGCGCGTCGCGGCGCCGCGCCTCCTGCAGGAAGCGCACCCAGTCGGCCGCGAGCGCGGCGGTGCCCGTGCCGAGGTTCACGGACAGCATGAGGTCCGCGCCGACGGCGTGCGCGAAGCCGGCCAGCTCCTGCGTGCCGAAGTTGGGGGGCAGCTTCGCGCCGCCGCGCGGGCTCTCCGGCTGGGGCGCGCGGTCGCGGCGCGGCTCGACGGCGGCGCGCCAGTCGTAGAAGTCGCCCAGGAAGCCGCCGGGGAAGCGGATGAGCGAGGGCTTCAGCGCTTTCGCCAGCTCGAGCGCGCCGGGATCGAGCGCGTCGCGGCGCTCGTCCCACAGCCCGTTGGCGTTTCGCCACCACTCGACGTTCACGCCGTAGAGGTCGCGAGGGATGTGCCGCCCGCGCGCGGCCGCGTCGACGGAAACGCGGGCCGCGTAGGCCGGGCCTTCGTCCGCCGCCCGGGCCGGCGCCGGCGCCGGCTCGACGCGGATGTCGGCGAATCTCGCCGCGCCGCCCAGCCCCTCGACCACCGCGTAGAGGATGAGCCTCGCCGGGCGCTCCCCGGCGGGCAGGACGAGCGAGTCGCTCGCCTCCTCGAGCCCGGGCCCCGCCTGCGTGCGCGACAGGCGCGCGTGGCCGATTTCGCTGCCGTCACCGCGAAGCGCGTGCAGGCCCACGATGGCCGCGCGCGCGGGCGCGACGAGGCCCAGGCGCGCGGACAGCAGGAGCGTGCGGCCGCCGAGGCCGGAGGCGTCGATCGCCTGGCCCAGGCCGAGCGGCTTGGCCGAGGGCGTGTGGTTCGCCGCGTTCGGGGCGAGTTCCAGGACGCCGGCGGAGACGCGCACGCGCCCCTTGCGTGCCACGTCGGGGTCCCTCGACCACCCCGCCGGCGGGTCGCCCGCGCGCGAGAAGTCGCCGTTCGCCACGAGACCCGCGCCCGCGGCCGGCGCCGCGGTGACCAGGCACAGCGCGGCCATCGCGAAGAGGAGGCGCGCCGCCCGCAGCCGCGTCATCGCCGTCGGGTTCCCGTCAGGATCGACCGGGGGCGGTCGCGCCGGAAGCCGCTCCCGGCCCGCAGTCGGGAAAGCCCGGCACGAGCGGCGCCAGGTGCCGCAGAAGCGCGCCGGCGACGAACCGGTTGCCCTCCTCGGAGTAGTGGTAGTCGGGGCGGTAGAGGCGGGCCACCTCGGCGGGCGCGAGGCGCGCGAAGTCCGCCGTGAGGTCGATGAACGGCACGCCGGTGCGCTTCGCGTACGCCGCCATCCAGGCCGCCTCCCGCGTGGGCTCGCTTGGCAGGAGGTCGCGCACCGGCAGGTAGACGAGGACGAACTTCTGTCCCCGCTCTGCGGAAAGGCGCGCGAGATCGTCCAGGGCCAGCGCGGCCGCCGCGAACACCTCGTCGCCCACGTGCCCGTAGAACTGCGCCGTCTCGGCGGCCTGGGGCTTGCCGAGGACCCACTCGCCCAGGCGGAACACCGCCAGGCTGTCCAGGAAGGCGCGCGAGCGCACGAGCAGCGAGCGCGTGCCCCAGGTGGTGGGCACGGGCACGTTGCCCACGGCGAGCCGGCCGCCCTCGGCCCGCAGCACGGGCTTCGCGTAGCCGATGAAGGTGTCCGAGGCCATCCGGTAGAAGTCCTGCGCGATCACCGCGAAGACGAGCAGGTTCGCGTCCAGCTTCACGCCATCGCGCCGGTACCAGAGGTAGTCCTGGTCCGCCCCGTAGCCGCCCTGGCCCATGTTGACGGTCTGCAGGACCGGGCAGAGCGCCTGCAGCTGCGCGGGATAGGTCGCGCCGTCGCCCACGCCGTAGCCCATCGTGAAGGAGTCGCCGAGGTTCACGACTCGGTAGCGCCCCGGGGGCACGGCCTTGCCGTAGTCCTCCCTGGCGCGGAAGCCCTGGGCGTTGGTGGTGAAGGGCGTGCCCGGGCCGTACAGGCTCTCGAAATGCACGCCGGGGCGGTGGCGCCAGCCCAGCTCGGCGTCGTACTGCGAGTGCGACTCCTCGCGCATCACCATCGCGTGGCGGGCGGCGAGGGCGGCCATCGCGAGGCTCGCCAGGCCCTCGAGCAGCAGCGCCACCACCACCGCGCTCGCGAGCGAGAGCAGCAGGTTGGTGCGCAGCGAGCCGCCCGGGCGGTCGCCGGGCTCAGTCGGGCTCGAAGGCATTCTTGTAGTCGAGCTTCAGGGCGGGGTCCTGCTCGTCCTTGGACAGCACGCAGTCGCCGATGGCCAGCGTCTCGATGTCGCTGCCCATGAAGCAGCGGAAGGCGTCCTCGGGCGTGCAGACGATGGGCTCGCCGCGCACGTTGAAGCTCGTGTTCACCAGGACGGGACAGCCGGTCGCGGCCTTGAATCGCGCGATAAGCTCGTGGAAGCGCGGATTGGTCTCGCGGTGCACCGTCTGCACGCGTGCCGAGTAGTCGACGTGCGTCACCGCCGGGATCTCCGAGCGCGGGACGTTGAGCTTGTCGATCCCGAAGAGCGCCTGCTCCTGGGGGGTCATCGCGCGCCGGCGGCCCGGCACCACGTCGGCCACGAGAAGCATGTAGGGCGAGTCGCAGTCGAGCTCGAACCAGTCCGCCACGTCCTCGCGCAGCACCGCCGGGGCGAAGGGCCGGAACGACTCGCGGTACTTGATGCGCAGGTTGAGCGTCTTCTGCATCGTGGGCGAGCGCGGGTCGCCGAGGATGGAGCGCGCGCCCAGCGCCCGCGGGCCGAACTCCATGCGGCCCTGGAACCAGCCCAGGGCCTTTCCCGCGGCGAGGTCGGCGGCGCTGCGGGCGAGGAGGCCTTCCTCGCCCAGGCGCGTGAAGCGCGCGCCGCACCGGCCGAGGCGCGCGGCGATCTCCTCGTCGCTGAAGGCGGGGCCCAGGTAGGCGCCGCGCATCGCGTCGCGCCCGCCCGGCGACTCGCGGGGCTTGCCCAGGTGCAGGTGCCAGGCGGCCAGGGCCGCGCCCACCGCGCCGCCGGCGTCGCCCGCGGCCGGCTGGATCCACACGCGGTCGAAGCGCCCGTCGCGCAGGATCTTGCCGTTGGCCACGCAGTTGAGCGCGACGCCCCCGGCCAGGCACAGGTTGCGCGAGCCCGTCTCCTCGGCGAGCGAGCGCGTGAGGCGGAGCACCGCTTCCTCCAGCACGGCCTGGACGGAGGCCGCGAGGTCCATGTGCTTCTGCGTGAGGCGCTCGTCCGGCTTGCGGGCCGGGCCCCCGAAGAGCGCGTCGAAGCGCTCGTTGGTCATGGTGAGCCCGGTGCAGTAGTCGAAGTAGTCCTGGTCGAGGCGGAAGGTGCCGTCGGGCTTGAGGTCGAGCAGGTGGTCCAGGATCTGCTGCCGGTAGCGCGGCTCGCCGTAGGGGGCGAGCCCCATGAGCTTGTACTCGCCCGAGTTCACCTTGAAGCCGGTGTAGTAGGTGAAGGCCGAGTAGAGCAGGCCCAGCGAGTGCGGGAAGTGGATCTCGCGCTGCATCTCGAGGGAGGACCCCGAGCCGCGGGCCACGGAGGTCGTGGCCCACTCGCCGACGCCGTCCATGGTGAGCACGGCCGCCTCGTCGAACGGCGAGGCGTAGAAGGCGGAGGCCGCGTGGCTCAGGTGGTGCTCGCTGAAGAGCAGGCGCCCGTCCCAGTCCACGTGCGGGCCGTGCTTCGCGAGGGCCTCGCGCAGCAGGCGCTTCTGGAAGAGCTTCTCCTTGAGCCACAGCGGCATCGACATGCGGAAGGAGCGGAAGCCGCGCGGCGCGAAGGCGAGGTAGGTCTCCAGGAGCCGCTCGAACTTGAGGAACGGCTTGTCGTAGAAGACCACGTGGTCGACGGCGTCGAGGCCGATTCCCGCCTCGGCCAGGCAGTAGTCGATGGCGTGGGCGGGAAAGCGTGCGTCGTGCTTGCGCCGGCTGAAGCGCTCCTCCTGGGCCGCGGCGACCAGGCGCCCGTCCTCGAGGAGCGCCGCCGCGCTGTCATGGTAGAAGGCGGAAACGCCGAGGATTCGCACGGTGCGTGGGAGCCCGGGCGGACGCTCAGAAGAGCGTGTAGATGAACGGGGCGATCGCCGACCCGTGGGTGAGCACGACCAGCCCGCCGATGGCGAGCATCACGACCACGATGGGCCAGAGCCAGTATTTCTTGCGGGTGCGCAGGAAGCGCCAGAGCTCGTTGAGCAGCGAGAACATCGCGGATTCCCCCGGGCCGTCCTAGAACTGGTCCGTCATGGTGCCGCGGCGCTCGGCCCCGGCGCAGTCCACCCAGTACGTCGCGGCGGATGGCTCGCGCTTCAGGCGCAGCGGGTCCTTGCCCGCCAGGCGCATCAGCACGCCCGTGGGCAGGATCGCAAGGAAGAAGATGAGGCCCATGAGCACGGGATTCACGATCGCGTGGAGCAGCAGTCCGAACCGGGCCCACAGGCGGTTGAGCGGGCGCAGCGGCGCCGTCCACAGGAGGGCGAGCGTGGCGAACGCGACGCCGCCGGCGAGCCACCAGCGCGCGTCGGCGTGCCCGTGCCAGTGGCGCAGGCCGGCGACGATGGCGCAGAAGGCCGCGAACACGAAGCCGAAGCTGCGTTCGGACGGAAGGGGCGGATCCTGCTGACGATCGACGGGCTCGTGGGTCGCCATGAACGCTGCGGGTGGGGCGCCGGCCGGGCCCGGCGGTGCCGGCGGCCCTGCGGCTGCGATGCGGCGACTCTAACACAGTCGGCGCGGCGCACCACCGCCGGCGCGATCATCGCGCCCCGCCGAACGCCGCCGTGTCCAGGCCGAAGCGCGAGCGCGTCCACGCCCGCGCGAGGAATGCCGCGCACACCATGCCCGCGGCCGTGGCGATCGCCGCGCCGACCCCGCCCAGGCGGGGCACGAGCAGCACGTTGAGCGCGGCGTTGGCGACGATGCCCGCGGCGAGCGAGGCGATCGCGATCCGGGGTTCGCCGGCGAGCGTCGTGAACGGCGCGGCCGGGCCGGCCAGCGCGGCCGCGACCTGGCCGAGGGCCAGCACCACGAGCGGCAGGTAGGCCTGGCCGTAGTGGGGCCCGAAGAGGCGCAGGAGCAGCGGCCCGAGCAGGGCGAAGGCGGCCAGGGCGAGCAGGCACACGTGCAGCGCCGTCCTCGCCGTGTCGCGGACGAGGGGGCGCAGGCGCTCCAGGCGCCCTTCGCGCAATTCGGCGAGCCGCTCGACGACGTGGGGCGCCATGACGGTGCCCACGGCGCTCACGGCCACCGTGACGGTCTGCGAGAAGCGCGCGGCGACCGCATAGGCCGCCACGTCCGGCGGCGCGGCCAGGGCGCCCATCATGAGCAGGTCCACGCGCTCGTGCAGGGCCGCGGTGGCCGTGACCAGCATGAAGCCGCCCGCCGCGCGGGACCAGGCGCGCGCAAGGTAGCGCGGCGGGGCGTGCAGCGCGGCCCGGGGAACGACGAAACCCGCGTAGGCGAGCGTGACCAGCGCCATCAGGACGCTGGCGGCGAGGTACAGGGCGAGCACCGTCGGCGCCGGCAGCGGGGGCGGGCGCACGAGCCACAGGACACCGATGCCGCCGACCATCAGCGCCGGCCGCACCACGTTGGTGAGCAGCTCGGCCATGGGCGCGCGCTTGAGCCCCATGAGCAGGCCCGCGAGGACCAGCAGCAGCACGGAGGCCGGCAGCAGCGCGGCGGCGACGAGCACGCTCTGCGGGAGGTCGCGGGGCAGGGGGAGGGCGCCGCCGGCGACGAGGGCCGCGGCGACGGCCGCCGCGGCGACGGAGGCGGCCATCGTCGCGGCCAGGGCGAACTGCACGACGCCGCGCGCGAGGCCGTGCTGCCTGGCGGCGAGGTAGTCGGGCACGAAGCGCACCAGGACGAACGGCGCGCTGAAGCCGGCGACGTTTCCGGCGATCGCGAGCCACGCGAAGATCACGGCCACGTCGGCGAAGCCCTCGGGGCGCATCGCGCGCGCCAGCACGACGTAGAGCAGGAAGGACAGGATCGCGCCGCCGGCCTTGGCGGCGACGTTGAGCCAGGCCGCCGACTGGCGTGGCGGGTCGCTCGCCTGCGATGTCACCGGGTCACTCGGAGGAAGGCGCGCCGCCGGGGGGCGGCGTGCGGTCGGGCGGCTTCGCGGATCGGACGCATCCTAGCACGGGGCCCCGCCCGGCCCTCCACGCGACTGGCACGGCGCAAAATCGACTAGAATGCCCGCTTCCCCCGGATCCCCTCACGATGTCGCGAAGCCCTCACGACCTCCCTCGCGCGTCGCCGCGTGCGGCGCGCCCCGCCGGGCGCGGCGGCCTTCGCCGCCTCGCCCGGCCGGCGATCCTCGCCTGCGTCGCGGGCGCGCTCCTCGCGGCGGGATGCGCGACGGTGCCGACCACCGCGAACCGGCTGCCGGTGGAGCGAAAGGTGCTCGACTCGCTGCGCCGCTACGAGCGCGTGTACCTGCTGCAGGCGGGCGACCAGCTCGAGGTCTACGTCTACCGGCAGCCGGACTTCTCGCGCAAGGCCATCGTGCGGCCCGACGGCTACATCTCGCTGCCGCTGGTGGGCGACGTCCTGGCCGCCGGCAAGTCGCCGGCCGACCTGGGCCGGGAGCTCACCACGCGCTTCGGCGCGAGGCTTCGCGACCCGGAGGTGACGGTCATCGTCGAGAACCCGCCGGAGCCCATGGTCTACGTGGTGGGCAGCGTGGGCGGGCCGAAGGCGCTGCCGATGCGCCAGGTGCAGACCGCCGCCCAGGCGATCGCGCAGGCCGGCATCGTGCCGTACACCGCGGCCCTGTCCGGAGTGTCCGTCGTGCGGCTCGCGGGCGACGGACAGCTCGAGGCGCTCACCGTGGACCCGAAGGGCTTCACCGAGCCCGACGTCTACATGGCCCTGCAGTCGATCGCGCTGCTGCCCAACGACCTGGTGGTCGTCCCCGAGAGCTACCGCGGGCAGCTGGTGCGCCTGTTCACCGACGTGAACGCGCTGATGAACCCGTACTTCCAGTACCGGGTCCTGCAGAACATCACGAAGTGAGGGGCCCGACATGAACACGCTCGAAGCCGTGCCGCACCGCCCGGAGGCCGACAGCTTCCAGATCGGCGCCTCGCTCGCCGGCCTGCGCCAGGCGGTGGTGAGCCACTGGCTGGTGGTGGTCCTCACGACGGTGCTCACCACCGGGCTCGTGGCGGCCTACATCTGGATCTGGCCGCCGGTCTACCAGGTGAGCGTGATGATCGCGGCCGACTCCGACAAGGACGCCTCCCGCTCGTCGTTCTACAGCGGCTGGAACGTCTTCCGCCAGGAGGTGCTCGCCGACGAGGGCACGATGCTCATCTCGGCGCCGGTGCTGCGCGAGACCATCCGGCGGCTGGACCTCAAGTACGACGACGTCTACCACCCGTTCCTGAGCTACCTCACGCAGCTGTGGGCCACCTCGTCCATCGGCAACGCCTACCGGAGCGTGAAGCGCTGGTTCTTCCCGCTCAAGCCGGGTCCCTTCGCCCCCACCCCGGAGGAGATCGAGGCCTTCCGCGTGTTCTCCGACTTCCGCGACGGCGTGAAGATCGAGCAGGTGAAGGAGACGAGCATCGGCCAGCTCACGGTGAAGGGCTCGACGCAGCGCGTGGCCGAGATCGCCAACACCATCGCCGAGACGTACCTGGACCTGCGGCGCGAGCGGCAGATCAAGGAGGCCGCGCAGGCCCAGGCGAGCCTGCGGCAGGAGGTCGACCGCATCCACGGCAACCTGCGGCTGCTGGACAAGGAGATCGCGACCTTCCGCAAGTCCAACAGCCTGCTGCTGCAGTACGAGAAGGACAAGGTGCAGATCGGCAACTACGAGAGCCGCCGCCAGGCGGTGGGCGAGCTCGAGGCCACCATCGCGGAGAAGGAGAGCGCGCTGCGCAGCGTCGAGAGAAGCCTCGCGCAGGAGGGCGCGTTCCTCGACAGCGGGCGCATCTTCAAGGACACCGCCGCGCAGGACCGCGTGAACCGGCTCGAGGCCCAGCTCGCGCAGGCGCGCCAGCTCTACCAGCCGCAGGCGCGCGAGGTGCGCGAGCTCGAGGAGCAGATCCGCCTGGCGATGGCCGCCATCGACGACGGCAAGGCCTCGGTGGTCGTGCGCAACGCCGCGCGCGTGAGCGACTCCTACGAGGTGCTGCGCGCGCGCAAGGTGGCGCTCGAGTCCCAGATCGCCGGCGACCGGGCCTCGCTCGCCAAGAAGAAGGAGGAGCTCGAGCGCGAGCGGCGCCTGCTCGAGCACCTGCCCGAGAAGCTGAAGATCAACCACGAGTACGAGCGGCGCCAGGCGGTGCTGGAGGGCGAGCTGCGCAGCCTGTACGAGAAGCTCTCGATGGCCACGGTCTCGCTCGCCACGGCGCGCTCGGCGCCGCCCGCGCTGCGCATCGTCGAGTACGCCACGCCGCCGGAGCAGCCCGTCTGGCCGCGCACGAAGTACTTCATCATGGCGGCGATCGTCTTCGGCGCGATCCTGGGCACGATGGCCGCGCTTCTCCTGGACCTCGCCTTCGTGCGCGTGACGGGCGAGCGCCTGCGCGACCGGGGCGAGGCCTACCGGCTGTTCGCGG
>JAKOWJ010000009.1 GCA_029781595.1 Pseudomonadota bacterium
CGCCGCAGGCCAGGCGGTCGATCGGCGACTCGCACAGCAGGCTGCGGCCGAACTCGCGCGCGAACGCGACCTTGCCGATGCCGGCGCGCCCGGAGACGAGCAGCGCGTGGGGCAGGCGGTCGCGGCGGGAGAGCAGCCGCTCGAGCTCCGCGCGGTGCCAGGCCGGGAGGCTCACGCCGCGAAGGCCTCGAAGGCCGCGGCCAGGCGCCCGCGAACGTCCTCGAGCGACCCCGAGGCGTCGATCACGCGGAAGCGCCCCGGGTCGGCGCGCGCGCGCTCGAGGTAGGCCTCGCGCACGCGCCGGAAGTACGCCTCGTCCTCGCGCTCGAAGCGGTCGGGGGTGCGCTGCTGCGCGCGCTGGCGGGAGGCGGCCACGGCGGGGTCCAGGTCGAAGAGGAAGGTCGCGTCGGGCTGCCGGCCCGGGTGCACCACCGACTCGAGCGCGGCGAATGCCCGGCGGTCCTGCCCCCGGCCGCCGCACTGGTAGGCGAAGGTGGCGTCGCTGAAGCGGTCCGAGAGCACCCAGGCGCCACGCGCGAGCGCGGGCTCGATGACGCGCACCACGTGCTCGCGCCGCGCCGCGAACATGACGAGCGCCTCCGTGACGGTCTCCATCGCCTCGTGCAGGACCAGCTCGCGCAGGCGCTCGCCCAAGGGCGTGCCGCCGGGCTCGCGCGTGACCACCACCTCGGCGCCGCGCGCGCGCATGGCCTGCGCGAGGTACGCCAGGTGCGAGCTCTTGCCCGCGCCGTCGATGCCCTCCACGGTGATGAATCGCCCGGTCGTCATGGCCTCCCCAGCTGGTATTTTGCCACCGCCCGGTTGTGGTCCTCGAGCGAGCGCGAGAACTGGTGCGTGCCGTCGCCCTTGCCCACGAAGTACAGGAAGTCGGTGCGCGCCGGGTGCGTCGCCGCGTCCAGCGAGCCGGCGCCGGGCATGGCGATGGGCGTGGGCGGCAGCCCGTCGCGCGTGTAGGTGTTCCAGGCCGTGTCGGCCTGCAGGTCGCGCTTGCGCAGGTTCCCGTCGAAGCGCTCGCCCAGGCCGTAGATCACCGTGGGATCGGTCTGCAGGCGCATGCCGATCCGCAGGCGGTTCACGAACACCGACGCGATCGTGGGGCGCTCGGCCGCCTGCCCCGTCTCCTTCTCGATGATGGAGGCGAGCACGAGCGCCTCGTACGGGCTCTCGAGCGGCAGGGCCGGATCGCGCGTCTCCCACGCCCGCGCGAGCCGCCGCGACATCTCGCCGCGCGCGCGCCGGAGCAGGTCGATGTCCGTGGCGCCGGGGTGGAAGCGATAGGTGTCGGGAAAGAACAGGCCCTCGAGCGAGGGCTCGGTCACGCCGAGCGCCGCGCGGATCGCCGGCTCGTCCAGCCCGTCCAGCGTGATGCGCAGGTTCGGGTTGCGGCGCATCTGGGCCTGCCACTGCCGGAAGGTGGTGCCCTCGACGAAGACGATCTCGACGGGCAGCACGTCCCCGCGCGAGAGCTTGTCCAGGAGCTCGAGCGGCGTGAGCGGCGCGGTGAGGCGGTAGGTGCCCGCGTGGACGGAGCCGGACCTTCCCAGGGCGCGCCCCAGCAGCCAGAAGGCGTGCGGCTCGGCGAGCAGGCCCTCGTCGGCGAGCGTGCGGGCGACGGTCTTGAAGCTCGCGCCGCTCTTCACCGTGAAGTCGAAGGGCGTGCGCGGCGGGACGAGCGGGTGCACGCAGAACCACGCGGCGTACGCCGCGAGGGCGAGCGAGGCGACGACCGCCGCGAGGATCGCGCGCCTAGCCTTCGCGCGCATCGTCCGACTCGACCAGCGCCTGCAGGCGGCCCGTCACCGGACCGGGCGCCCAGCGATGGCCGTCCAGGTCGGCCACGGGCCAGATCCCGATGAGGCTGTTGGCGAGGAAGACCTCCTGGGCGCGCTCGAGCTCGTCGGGCGCGACGTCACGCTCCTCGCAGGCGAGGCCCGCGGAGCGGGCGAGCGCCAGCACGCGCACGCGCTGCGAGCCCCGCACGCCGCAGCGCGTGAGCGCCGGCGTCACGACGCGACCGTCGGCGACGAGGAAGACGTTGCTCATCGTGCCCTCGACGAGCCGGCCCCCCGCGTCCAGGAGCAGGCCCTCGCGCACCTGCGGGTCCGTCCACTCGGCGCGGGCGAGCACGCTTTCGAGGCGGTTGAGCGACTTCACGCCGGCCAGGCGCGGCTGGATGCCCAGGGCCAGCTCGCAGCGGCGCACGCGAACGCCCTCCTCGCGGGCCCGCGGATCGTCGGGCGCCGGCGGGTAGGCCGCCACGATTCGGGTGGGCGTCGCGCCTTCCGGAATGCCGTAGCCGCGCCCCGAGGCCCCGCGCGTGACGATCACCTTGGCGACGGCCTCGCCCGGCGCGAGCCGGGCGATCTCGGCGAGCAGGACCTCGCCCGGCGGCTCCTCGAGGCCCAGCCGGCGGCAGTCCTCGTGCAGCAGCCGCAGGTGGCAGGCCCAGTTGCACGGCCGGCCCGCGCGCACGCGCATCGTGCGGAACACGCCGTCGCCGTACATGAGGCCGCGGTCGCCGGCATCGACCGCGTGCGCGGGCCAACCGTTGACGAGGAACGCGGCCATCGCGGCGCGTCGGGCGCGCGGCCCGCTAGCGCAGGCGCCGGAACGCGAGGGTCCCGTTCGTGCCGCCGAAGCCGAAGGAGTTGGACAGCGCCACGTCGATCCGCATCTCGCGGGCGGCGTTGGGCACGTAGTCCAGGTCGCACGCCGGATCGGGGTTCGCCAGGTTGATGGTGGGCGGCGAGACCTGGTGGTGGATGGCGAGCACCGTGATGAGGGCCTCGACGCCGCCGGCCGCCCCGAGCAGGTGCCCGTGCATGGACTTCGTGGAGTTCACCGCCATGCGGCGCGCGTGGTCGCCGAAGGCGGCCTTCACCGCCGCCGTCTCGTTGGCGTCGCCCAGGGGCGTGGAGGTGCCGTGTGCGTTGAGGTACTGCACCTCGTCGGCGTTGATCCCGCCGTTGCGCAGCGCCGCGAGCATGGCCCGGCGCGGCCCGTCCATGTCCGGCGCCGTGATGTGGCTCGCGTCGGCGCTCATGCCCATGCCGGCCAGCTCGCAGTAGATGCGCGCGCCGCGGCGGCGGGCGTGCTCGTATTCCTCGAGGATCAGGATGCCGGCGCCCTCGCCCAGCACGAAGCCGTCCCGGTCGCGGTCGAACGGGCGCGAGGCGGTGGCCGGGTCGTCGTTGCGCTCCGACAGGGCCTTGAGCGAGCAGAACCCGCCCATGCCGGACAGGCAGATGGTCGCCTCGGTGCCGCCGGCGATCACGATGTCCGCGTCGCCGTACTCGATGAGGCGGCCGCCCTCGCCCACGCAGTGCGAGCTGGTGGTGCACGCCGAGACCATCGAGACGTTCGGCCCCTTGGCGCCGACCTGGATCGAGATGAGCCCGGCCACCATGTTGATGATGGAGCCGGGCACGAAGAAGGGCGAGATGCGCCGCGGCCCCTTGGCGCCCATCTCGAGGATGTTGTCCTCGATCATGGGCAGGCCGCCGATGCCCGAGCCCACCACCACGCCGGTGCGCTCGCCGTTGGACTCGTCGATGACGAGCCCGGCGTCCTCCAGCGCCATGCGCGTGGCGGCGATGCCGTAGTGGATGAAGGTGTCGGAGCGGCGCACCTCCTTGGGCGGCATCCACTGCGCGGGCTCGAAACCCTTCACCTCCGCGGCGATGCGCGTGGAGAGCGCCGTGGCGTCGAACTTGGTGATGGGGCCGACGCCGCTCACGCCGTGGACGAGGTTGTCCCAGGCCTGGGCGATGCCGGTGCCGACGGGGGAAACGATCCCAAGGCCGGTGACGACGACGCGGCGTTTGGTCATGGAGTCGCTCCGGGGAGTCGCGGAAAGGGGGAAACGGGACGGAGGCCGGCGGGGCGGCCCCCGGGGGGTGCGGGGCCGGGCCCCGGGGGGCCTACTGCTTCAGGTGGGCCTTCACGTAGTCGATCGCCTGCTGGACGCTGGTGATCTTCTCGGCCTCCTCGTCGGGGATCTCGCACTCGAACTCCTCCTCGAGCGCCATCACCAGCTCGACGTTGTCCAGGGAGTCCGCGCCCAGGTCCTCGACGAACGAGGATTCGTTCTTCACGTCCGCCTCCGCGACGCCGAGCTGCTCGGCAACGATCTTCTTGACGCGGGCTTCAATGTTCTCCATCTGATCCTCCACTGTTTTCGAGTCTTCGCGGGTGCGCGAAAAAAATCGGGGCATCTTACCACAGCGCCCCCTCCCGACGCCCGGCCGGGGTCAATCCATGTGCATGCCGCCGTTCACGTGCAGGGTCGCGCCGGTCATGTAGGCCGCGCCCGGCGAGCAGAGGAAGGCCACGGCCGCGGCCACGTCCTCGACCCGGCCCAGCCGGCCCAGCGGGACGTTCTCCACCAGCCTCTTCACCTGCTCCTCGGCCAGCGCGCGCGTCATGTCCGTCTCGATGAACCCCGGCGCCACGCAGTTCACCGTGATGTTGCGGCTGCCCACCTCGCGGGCGAGCGACTTCGTGAAGCCCACCAGGCCCGCCTTGGCCGCCGCGTAGTTGGCCTGCCCCGGGTTGCCGGTGAAGCCCACCACCGAGGTGATGTTGACGATGCGCCCGCCGCGGGCCTTCATCATGCCCCGCAGCACGGCGCGCGAGAGCACGAACACGCTGCGCAGGTTCGTGGCCTGGATCTCGTCCCACTCCTCGTCCTTCATTCGCGCGAGGAGGTTGTCGCGGGTCACGCCCGCGTTGTTCACGAGGATGGCCACCGGGCCGAAGTCCGCGGCCACGCGCTCGACGAAGGCGGCGCAGGCGGCGCCGTCGCGCACGTCGAGCACGCGCCCCTCCCCCCGGCCCCCGGCCGAGGCGATGGTGCGGCCGACGCGGGCGGCGCCCTCCTCGGTCGTGGCGGTGCCCACCACGGTGGCGCCGGCGCGGGCCAGCTCGGCGGCGATGGCCTCGCCGATGCCCCTCGAGGCGCCGGTGACGATGGCGACTTGTCCGTTCAGCATGGGTTCCTCAGGCAATGGCGGCGGCCAGGGCCGCCGAATCGGTCACGGCGAGGGCTTCCACGCCCTCCAGGGTGCGCTTGGCGAGCCCGGCGAGCACCTTGCCCGGACCGCACTCGACGATCCGGACCACGCCCTCGGCCTGCAGGCGGCGCTGGATCTGCACCCAGCGAACGGGGCGGTGGAGCTGCTCGACCAGCGCGCGCCGGATGCGCTCCGGGTCGTCGAAGCTCTCGACGTCGGCATTCTGGAGCACCGGCACCTGCGGCCGCCGGATCGCCGCGCCCGCCAGCCGCTCGCGCAGCCGCTCGGCCGCGGGCTTCATCAGGCTGCAGTGCGACGGGGCGCTCATCGGCAGCATCTTCGCGATCCGCGCGCCGTGCGCCTTGGCGGCGGCCATCCCGCGCTCCACCGCCGCGCGGTGGCCCGCGATCACGATCTGGCCGGGGGAATTGAGGTTGGCGGGCTCGAGCACCTCGCCCTGGGCGGCCTCGGCGCACACCTGGCCGATCTTCGCGTCGTCCAGGCCCACGATGGCGGCGATGCCGCCCGTGCCTTCCGGCACCGCCTCCTGCATGGCCTGCGCGCGCAGGCGCACGATGGGCAGCGCCTCGGCGAAGTCGATCGCCTCCGCCGCCACGAGCGCCGAGTACTCGCCCAGGCTGTGGCCCGCGAAGAAGGCCGGCAGGGGGCCGCCGCGCTCGCGCCAGGCGCGCCAGCAGGCCACGCCCGCCGTGAGCATGAGGGGCTGCGTGACCACCGTGCGGTTGAGCGCCTCGGCCGGGCCCTCGGCGGCGAGCCGCGCGAGGTCCTCGCCGAGCAGGTCGGAAGCCTCCGAGAAGGTGCGCGCCACCGCGGGCTCGCCGGCGAACCCGTCCATCATGCCCACCGACTGCGAGCCCTGCCCCGGAAACACCACCGCGATCTTCATGTCCGCCTCACCACCTTACGAGAACCGAGCCCCACGTGAATCCGCCGCCCACGCCCTCCAGCAGCACCAGGTCGCCGCGCCGGATGCGCCCGTCGCGCACCGCCACGTCCAGGGCGAGCGGGATGGAGGCGGCCGACGTGTTGGCGTGCCGGTCGACGGTCACCACGCACTTGCCCGGGTCGATGCCCAGCTTCTTCGCCGTGTGCGAGATGATCCGCACGTTGGCCTGGTGCGCGACGAACCAGTCCACGTCCGCCACCGAAAGACCGTTGGCCTCCAGGGCCTCGTGGGCGCTTTCCTCGAGCACCCGCACGGCGAGCTTGAAGACCGCGCCGCCGTCCATCTTGAGCGTGGGGTCCCCCAGCACGCCTCCGCGGCACACGTGCCCGGGGGTGTTGAGGATGTCCGCGTAGGCGCCGTCCGCGTGCAGGTGCGCCGAGAGAATGCCGGGCTCCCCGGCCGCCTCCAGCACCACCGCGCCCGCCCCGTCGCCGAAGAGCACGCAGGTGCCGCGGTCCTTCCAGTCGAGGATGCGCGAGAAGACCTCCGCGCCCACCACGAGGGCCCGCCGGTGCATGCCGGAGCGGATGAACTGGTCGGCCGTGGCGAGCGCGTAGACGAAGCCGGAGCAGACAGCCTGCACGTCGAAGGCGGCGCCGTGGCGGA
>JAKOWJ010000013.1 GCA_029781595.1 Pseudomonadota bacterium
CGGTCACGGGCGTCGGCGCGAGCTGCGGCTCGCCCACGGGCGGGGCGGCCTGCCCGGCGGTGAGCGTCGCGGGCAACGCCGTGACGGCCACGGTGGCGACGCTGCCGGCCGGCGGCTCGGTGACCTTCACGGTCACGGGCACCGCCACGGGCGCCGCGGCGATCGCCAACACGGCCACGGTGAGCGCGCCGGGCGGCGTGACGGACCCGGTGCCGGGCAACAATTCCTCGACGGCGAACACGACGGTGCTCGCGCCCGACCTCGCGCTCGCCAAGTCCCACGCCGGCAGCTTCACGGCCGGGAGCAACGGCACCTACACGCTCGTAGTCTCCAACAGCGGCACGCTGGCCTCGAGCGGCACCGTGACCGTCACCGACACGCTGCCGGCGGGACTCTCGTTCGTGAGCGCGAGCGGCACCGGCTGGACCTGCGGCGCGGCCGGCCAGGTGGTGACCTGCACCTCCGCCACGCCCGTCGCGGCCGGCGCGAGCGCGGCCGCCATCACGCTCACCGTGGGCGTGGGCTCGACGGCCATCCCGTCGGTGCTCAACCTCGCGACGGTCTCCGGCGGCGGCGAGCCGGGCTCGCTGGCGGGCAACAACACGGCCTCCGACAACACGATCGTCACGGCTGCGGCGGCCAACGCCTTCGCGCCGGACGGGGCGCAGACCGGGGTGCCCGGATCCGTGGTGTTCTACCCGCACACCTTCAACGCGGGCCTGGCGGGCACCGTCACCTTCACGACATCGGCCGTGGCCACGCCGGCGGTGCCGGGCTGGGCGCAGACGATCTACCGCGACACGAATTGCAACGGCACGCTGGACGGCGCCGAGGGGCTCGTGCCGCTCGCCGGCGGCGTGCTGGTGAGCCCGGGCGATGCGATCTGCCTCATCGTGCGCGACAGCATCCCGGCGGCGGCGCCGTACAACGCGCAGGACGTGATCACCGTCACCGCCACCTTCAACGGCACGCAGGTCCTCGCGCGCACGGACGTGACCACCGGGGGCGCGGCCGGCGGCGCGGGCCTCACGCTCGCCAAGACCGTGCGCAACGTGACCCTGGGCGGGGCGGCCGGCACCACGGGCACCGCGCGGCCCGACGACATCCTCGAGTACACCATCACCTACACGAACACGAGCGGCGGGCCCGTGGGCAACATCGTGGTCACCGACGCGACGCCCGCGTTCACGCTGCACCAGTCCGCGGCCTGCGGCGCGCTGCCAGCCAGCCTCACCGGCTGCACCGTCACCTCGCAGCCGGCCGTCGGCGGCACGGGCTCGGTGGTGTGGACCTTCACCGGCACCCTCGCCTCGGGCGGCAGCGGCTCGGTGACCTACCAGGTGCGCGTGAGCCCCTGAGCGCGCCCGCGTAGAATCGCGCCGTGCCCGACGCCGCCCACCCGCCGCGGGGCGCGCGCCTCGCGGGCGTCGCGCTCGTCACCTTCTCGGCCATCGCCTTTTCCGCCAAGGCGATCATCGTCAAGCTCGCCTACCGCCACGGCGTGGACGCGATCACGCTCCTCGCGCTGCGCATGGCGTTCGCCGCCCCCTTCTACGCCGCCGTCGCGGCGTGGGCGGGCCGGGGAGGGCAGGGCCTCGCCATCCCGGCGGCCGACTGGCGCGCCATCGTGGCGCTGGGCCTGCTGGGCTACTACCTCGCGAGCCTGTTCGACTTCCTGGGACTGCAGTACATCACCGCCGCGCTCGAGCGGCT
Organism: Pseudomonadota bacterium; assembly: GCA_029781595.1. Taxonomy (GTDB): domain Bacteria; phylum Pseudomonadota; class Gammaproteobacteria; order Burkholderiales; family Usitatibacteraceae; genus FEB-7. Next base: position 1,714 of record JAKOWJ010000013.1, read on the forward strand.
GGTGCTCTTCCTCTACCCCACGTTCGTGGTGCTCATCTCGGCGGCGCTCTACGGCCGGCGCATCACGGGGCGGGACATCGCCGCGCTGGCCCTGTCCTACACGGGCATCGCGCTCGTCTTCGCGAACGACTTCCAGACGCAGCAGCGCAACGTGGCCCTGGGCGCGTTCTGGGTGGCGCTCTCGGCGCTGGCCTACGCCATCTACCTCATCGGCAACGGCCGCATGGTGCGCAAGATGGGCAGCGTGCTCTTCGCGAGCCTCGCCTCCATCGTTTCCTGCGTCGGCGTGCTGGCCCACTTCCTCGTGGTCCGCGACGTCTCGGTCCTGTGGGCGCAGCCGGCGCCCGTGTACGGCCTCGCCCTGCTCATGGCCGTGGTCTCCACGGTGCTGCCGGTGATCCTCATGTCCGTGGGCATCCGCCTCATCGGCTCGAGCCACGCCTCGATGCTGGGCACCGTGGGGCCGGTGGCGACCATCTTCCTGGGGTTCGTGTTCCTCGGCGAGCCCATCACCGGCATCCAGCTCGCCGGGGCGGCGCTGGTGGTGGCGGGGGTGCTGGCGATCTCGCTGGCGAGGACGCCGGGGAAGCCGGACTGACCGGGACATGGCGGTCGCGGAAAGGCGAACCCGAATCCTGGGCGCGCAAACGTGACCGTCGGATGGGTGCCCAAGAAATCGGAGCCAGGCAACCCACGCCAGGCTCCGATTTCTTACCCATCGGGAGACGAGGCCGCTTCGCTGCCTCGTCCGCGACGGTCGCGCGTCAAGGATCCGGGTTCGCCTTTCCCCGACCGCCCAACCGTGGCTCCGATAGCCGTCATCGCGGCGCGATCGCCGCATCCGTCGACTCGTTTGTCCCCTTTTCCGCGATTCCGGCACGCTGGAATACCCCGTCCGGTATGAAAGCTTGATGCGGCTCAAACCGGGCGGGGATCGGGTTTGCTGCACTGCGATATACTTTTTTCCCATCCGTGGGGGCCCGCGCCGAGGAGCGCTCCCTCCCGGCGAACCCGAACCGCCAACGAGAAGAACCCTCAAGGAGACCCCATGAAGAAGCCCATGCGCGTGGCCGTGACCGGCGCGGCCGGACAGATCGGCTACAGCCTGCTGTTCCGGATCGCGAGCGGCGAGATGCTCGGCAAGGACCAGCCGGTGATCCTGCAACTGCTCGAGATCCCCGACGAGAAGGCGCAGAAGGCCCTCAAGGGCGTGATGATGGAGCTCGACGACTGCGCCTTCCCGCTGCTGGCGGGCATGAGCGCCGCCGCCGACCCCAAGGCCGCGTTCAAGGACGCGGACGTGGCCCTGCTCGTGGGCGCCCGCCCGCGCGGCCCGGGCATGGAACGCAAGGACCTGCTGGAGGCCAACGGCGCCATCTTCACGGTGCAGGGCCGGGCGCTGGACGAGGTGGCCTCGCGCGACGTGAAGGTGCTCGTGGTGGGCAACCCCGCCAACACCAACGCCTACATCGCGCAGAGGAGCGCCAAGGGCCTGTCGCCCGCGTGCTTCACCTCGATGATGCGGCTGGACCACAACCGCGCCGCCTCGCAGCTGGCGGGGCGCATCGGCAAGCCCGTGGACTCGCTCGAGAAGATCGTCGTGTGGGGCAACCACTCCCCCACGATGTACCCGGACTACCGCTTCGCCACCACCGGCGGGCAGTCGGTGAAGGCGCTGGTGAACGACGAGGCCTGGTACAAGGACACGTTCATGCCCCTGGTGGGCAAGCGCGGGGCGGCGATCATCGAGGCGCGGGGCCTGTCCTCGGCCGCCTCGGCCGCCAACGCCGCCATCGACCACGTGCGCGACTGGGTGCTGGGCTCCGGCGGCAAGTGGGTGACCATGGGCGTGGTCTCCGACGGCTCCTACGGCATCCCGGCGGGGGTGATGTACGGCTTCCCCTGCACGACGGCGGGCGGCAAGTACGAGATCGTGAAGGGCCTGGAGATCGACGCCTTCTCGCGCGAGCGCATGGACAAGACGCTGAAGGAACTGGAGGAGGAGCGCGCCGGCGTGGCGCACCTGCTCGGCTGAGCGCCAGGCCGGGCCCGCCCAGGCGGGCCCGGGCGCCGGAAAACGAACGGGGCGGCCAAGGCCGCCCCGTTCCACTTCCAGGCTGCCGCGGGCAGGCCCGCGGCGGCGGGCGCTAGCAGCCGCCCTTCTTCTTCTTGGCCGGCTTGGCGGCGGCCTTCATCTCTTCCTTCTTCTCTTCCTTCTTTTCCTCGGCCTTGGCCTCGGCCTTGGCTTCGGCCTTCTTCTCGGCCTTGGCGTGCTCCTTCTTGGCGGCCTTCTTCACGGCCTTCTTGGGCGCAGCGGCCTCTTCCTTCTTCTCGGCGGCGGCAGCGGGCTTTTCGGCCTTGTCGGCGGCGAGGACGGCGGGGGCCTGGGCAACGAGGAACGCCCCGGCGAACAGGGCGGCGAGCAGCTTGTTCATCGACTCAATCTCCGGATTTGTGGTGGGGTTGAAAACTGCGCTCTATGGTCTTTTCGCGCGGGCCATATTCTATACGAAGGAGGCCCCGAAAGCAGGCCCCCTGCGTCGTGCGGCCCGGCTAGAAGCGGGCCGTGTAGCCGACTCCCAGCGTGTATTCCTTGAGCCGGATCCGGTCGGTGGTGGTGGGCGGGGCGCCGAAGGGCACGAACAGGCTCGCGCCGGTGACCTCGTTCTCGGCCGCGTACAGCGCGAAGGCCGTGAGCTCGGCGTTGGCGTCCAGCTTCCAGGTGGCGCCGACCGTGTAGTGGTCCTTCACGACGCCGGGGGCGAGGATGTTGAAGGTCACGTCGTCGGCCCGCACGGGGTTCTCGCTGCGGTTGTAGCCGGCGCGCAGCACGAGCTTCGGGCTGGCGGCGTACTCGACGCCGAACTTCCACACGTCGATGTCCTGCCAGCCGAAGCCGGGCCCGTTCGAGCCGCCCATGCAGGACGAGGCGTCGCCGCCGAAGCAGTTCAGGAGCAGGGCGCTCGCGTTGGACACGGCCCTGGAGTCGGAGTACTTGATGCGCGCCCAGTCCATCGCGAAGGTCCACTTCGCGTCCGGCTTCCAGGCCACGCCGACGGTGAAGTTGGACGGGATGTCGAAGCCGCCCTGCTCGGCGAAGAGGCCCTTGTACTTGTCGAACTCGCCCATGGAGATCTTGCTGGCCCAGGAGGCGCCGATCGACACGCTGTCGAAGCGGCCCTGGTAGCCCAGCCGCACGCCGTAGCCCGTGGCGCTCGCGTAGCCGCGGTTGGTCACGTTGCCCATGCTCGTGGAGAGCATCGGGTTGTCGAAGGCCTGCAGGCCCTGGGCGCGGAAGCGCTGGTAGCCGAGCACGGGCGCGATGCCCACCGAGTGCGCCGGGGCCACCTTCCAGGCCGCGAAGGGCGCCACGAGCAGCTGCGAGAGGTCCACGCCCAGCCGGCCGTTGCCGCACAGGAGGTTGTAGGGGCCGGGGTTGGGGTTGAACGAGGCGCAGGCGCTCATGCCCGGCACCTGCTCGCCGGCGAAGTCCGTGTTCATGCCGCCGTTGCCGACGACCGACACGCCCACCGCCAGGTCGGGCCGCACCATGTAGTTGATGCCGAACTCGGGGATGGCGAAGGCGAGGCTGTCGCTGGAGACCGAGCCGTCGATGCCCGCCATGCCCGAGCCGCTGCGATCGGCCGAGCGGCGCGGCAGGAAGACCTGCAGGCCCGCCTGCCAGGCGTTGCCGAGGTTGGCCATGGCCGCCGGGTTTCCCGCCCCGCCGAAGGGTTCCTCGGCCAGGGCCACGGTGGCGCCGCCCATGCCGAGGGACTTCACGCCGTACGCGTGCGAGAAGTAGCCGTCCGTGGCGAGGGCGAGGGAGGGGACGGCGAGCCCGGCCAGGGCCAGGGCGCGCATCAACCGCTTGGTGTTCATGGATTCACTTCCTTTTCGTGGAGGAGGAGGCGCGGGCGGTCAGGTCCGCGAGAAGCGCCGCTCGACGGCGCCCATGCCCCAGGCGGCCAGCCCGAGGAAGGCGATGAAGAGCAGCAGGTACCAGCCCATCGAGACGCCGGTGAGCACGGGAAGCGTCTGGTCGGGGTGCGCCGACTGCGCGAGCCAGTCGTCGAAGCCCGAGAGGAACTCGGCGTAGGCATAGGAGCCCGCGAAGATGCCGGCCACGAAGGCGAGGCCGTCCGTCTTGCCGGTGGCGACGGCCGCCACGGACGTGCCGGGGCAGTAGCCGCCGATCACGAAGCCCGCCCCGAAGACCAGGCCCCCGATGATGGCGGCGGGGTAGTTGGTGGGCTCGATGTACAGGTCGGCGAGGTTGAGGTTCCCGGTGAGCGAGACGAGGAAGAGCCCGGCCATCGCGGTGACGATCGCCGTGAACATCACCTTCACCACGGCCATGTCGTAGAGGTAGAACACGCCGACGAGCTTGCGGCTGGAGCCGAAGCCGGCCTTCTCGAGGCAGAAGCCGAAGAAGACGCCCAGCACGAGCGCGAGGCCCAGGGAGACGGCCTGCGAGTAGTCCAGGGACATGTAGAGGGGAAACATCAGATCCACTCCTTTCTGGCGACGAGCCAGGCCACCGCGTAGCCGGCCGCGAAGACCGCGAGCATGAACACGAGGCTGCCGGGGTTGAGGATGGAGGCGCCGGTGAGCGCCTGGCCGCTCGTGCAGCCGCGCGCGATCTTGGCGCCGATGCCGGCGATGACGCCGCCCGCGAGCGCGAGGACGAGACGCTGCCCGTCGGTGATGCGGGGACCGCGCTCCACGCCGATCCGGAACCGGTGGGCCGTGAGGCCGGAGGCCAGGGCGCCGAAGAACGAGCCGATGAGCAGCCACGTGAGCCAGGCCTGCATCGGCGTGCCGCTCGCGAGGTAGCGCGCGTGCACGCTGCTCGCGGCCGCGTGCTCGGGCGAGATCGCGTTGGCGACCCAGGCGGCCACCGACGAGAAGGCGCCCGTCGCGCCCAGGCCGCGGCCCGCGATGAGGTAGGCCGCCAGGAGCACCAGCCCCAGGAGGAAGCCGACGAGGTAGGGGTTCCAGTAGGGCGCCGCCTGCGCCTTCGTGACGGCGCGCGACGGTGTGCCGTGGGCGGGAATCGCGTTCATGGTCCTCTCCTTTCTAAAGGCCGGTCGCGGCGACGAGGTGGCTCGCCTGGCCCGCGCCCACCATCACCCAGCGCAGCGCGAAGCCACCGGCGAGCACCAGGAGCGCCGGCAGGATGGTGTGGGGGATGCGGTGGCCGAGCTCCAGCCACTGCAGCAGCAGCGGGACGACGATGCCCGCGAGGATGACGACGCTCCAGAAGAGGGTCGCGTACTTGCCGGTGAGCAGCAGCTCCAGCGAGGCCACGTGCGAGGCCGAGCTGGAGGCCAGGCCGATGAAGAGCAGGCCGATGAGGACCAGCTCGACGGCGAGGAAGACGAGGTCGGCCTTCACCAGCCCGTCGGCCGTGCGCGGCTCCGGCGCGCGCTCGCCCAGCGGCTGCACCAGCATCGCCAGCGCGCCGCCGAGGAAGCTCCGGGGGGCCGGGTGCCCGGGCACGAGGCTCGCCATGAGGTGCACCATCGCCGCCGCGGCCGAGAGGCCGGAGACGAGGAAGAGCGGGCCGAGGATCGCCGAGTTCCACAGCGGCCGGGCCACCATCGTCGAGAGCAGGATGCCGGTGTAGATGCCCAGGCCGATGCCGACGACCACGTTGGCCACGCCCAGCGCGCGCAGGTTGCCGGGGCGCCCGACGATGGCCTGCGACAGGCGCTCGAGCACCGGCAGGCGCTCGCCCAGCCAGGGCCAGGCCTGCGGCAGGCGGATGAGCGCCGAGACCAGGATCACCGGGTAGACCAGCAGCAGGATCCACGAGCCCCAGGACATCGGCGAGGTCGGCTCGAAGGCGAGGTACACGTTGTAGACGTAGAGCTTGTGCGCGAGGTCCAGGAACAGCGCGCCCATGCCCAGGTTCATCAGCACGAAGCCCAGGATCGGCGTCTGCACGCTGTAGAAGCCCTCGGCGCGCTCGCCGCGCGCGAGCTTGAGCATGTTCAGGCCCGCGAGGACCATCATCCCGGCGATCATGCCGCCGAAGAAGAGGTAGACCGGGATCTCCCAGCTCCACACCGAGAGCACCGGGTCCACGAGGGGATTGTGGCGGGTGGTGACGATTTCGAGCATGGCGGGGGCCTCAGGTCAGGTAGAACACGCGGGGCTTCGTGCCGGCTTCCGGCAGGAGCGAGTGGTGCTTGCGCGAGTGGAGCAGCTGGTTGACGGCGCTCTTCGGGTCGTCCAGGTCGCCGAAGGTCATGCAGTGCGTCGGGCACACCGAGACGCAGGCCGGGTCCAGGCCGTCCTTCACGCGGTGCAGGCAGAAGGTGCACTTGTCCGCGTAGCCGTCGGGGTGCACGAAGCGCGCCCCGTACGGGCAGGCCGACAGGCAGGCCTTGCAGCCGATGCACTTCGAGGCCGTCACCTGCACGGTCTTGCCGAAGGGCTCCACGTGGCTCGCGCCGGTGGGGCAGCAGGTCACGCACGGCGGGTTGTCGCAGTGGTTGCAGCGCTCCGAGCGGATCTCCATCGAGAGGTTCGGGAACTCGCCGCGCGTCTCCGTCACGATCCAGTCGCGGCAGTAGCCGTGCGGCACGTCGTTCTCCGTCTGGCAGGCGACCACGCAATCCATGCACCCCACGCACTTCAGGGTGTCGATGACCATTCCGAAGCGTGGCATCTCACGCCTCCTTTTCGAAAGTGACGAAGTTCTGGTGCAGGCTCGTGCCGCCCATCAGCGGGTCCACCTTGTAGCGCGTGTTGAGCTGCGCGGCGCTCGCGCCCTTGAGGTACGCGCGCTTGAGCATGCGGCTCGTGTGGCCGAAGCCGTAGACCATGTAGAGCGTGTCGGGCCGGATGCGCTGCGTGGCCTTCACCTTCACCTTGTTGGACACGACCCCGTCCTGGTTCTTCAGGCGCACGTACTGGCCGCTTTTCAGGCCCGCCTTCTCGGCGGTGGCCGCGTTCACCCACACCTCGTTCTCGGGCATGAGGTCGGCGAGCAGCACGTTGGACTGCGTGCGGCTGAAGGTGTGCACCGGCGCGCGGCCCGTGACGAGGCGGAAGAAGCCGGCCGGCGCGGGCTCGGGCGGCGTGTACTTCGGCACCGGGTCGAACCCGCCCTTGGCGAGCTGGTCGGACCAGAACTCGACCTTCTTCGAGGGCGTGTCGAACTCGAGCGTGAGCCCTTCCTCGACCGTGATGGGCTTCTTCGGGCCCATGAGGATGCCTTCCTTCTTCAGCTTCGCGTAGTCGATGCCGGAGAGCTCGCAGCGCTTGGCGAGGTACTCGTCCATGTCCTTGAAGGGCATGTACTGGCCCACGCCGAGGCGCTCGCCGAGCTGCTTGGCGATCCACCAGGCGGGCTTCTGCTCTCCCGGGGGCTCGACCACCGGCTGGCGAAGGGCCGTCCAGCCCTGGCGCCCCCAGCCCACGTACAGGTCGTCGTGGCGCTCGAGGAACATCGTGTCGGGCAGCACCACGTCGGCGTAGCCCGCGATCTCGCTCGGGTGGGTCTCCACCACGGCCAGGAAGTCGAGCTTGGAGATCGCCTCCAGGGTCTCCTTCGCGTTGGGCAGCGTCTGCAGGAGGTTGGTCGCGTACACCACCCAGCCCTTGATGGGGTAGGGCTTGCCGGTGATCGTGGCCTCGCGAAGGCCGGTGGTGACCTCCTCGTCGGCGTACGGCCAGCGCTCGTCGACGTTGTCCACCTTGGGCTTGCCGGCCTCGGGGAACTTCGGGAAGGGGTAGCCCGCGACCTTCATGCCGGCCGACAGGTAGATGCCGCCCTGGCGGCCCCAGCTGCCGAGCAGCGCGTTGAGCAGCGCCACGGCGCGGGCGCGCTGCGCGTCGTCGCCGTTCCAGTTGAAGCGCCGGCCGGGGTGCACGAAGGAGGCGGGCCGCGCGGCGGCCATCACGCGCGCCGTCTCGCGGATGGTGGCGGCGGGAATGCCCGTCTCGGCCTCGGCCCACTCGGGGGTGCTCGCGGCGATGGCGGCGGCGAACTTGTCGAAGCCGTGGCCGTTCTTCGCCACGAACTCCTTGTCGTAGAGGCCTTCCTTCACCAGCACGTTCATCCACGCGAGGACGAGGGCGATGTCGGTGCCGGGCTTGATGGGCAGCCAGTGCTTCGCCTTGCTCGCGGCCACGGAGTGGCGCGGGTCGACGACGATGATGGTCGCCTTGTTGGCCACGGCCTGCGCGAACTCCTGCACCTGCGTGTTGTGCATGTTCTCGCCCAGGTGCGTGCCGATGAGCACCAGGCACCGGGTGTGGATCATGTCGGTGGGCTCGGGCGAGCCGACGCCGGCGCCGTACGGGAGGGACTAGCCGACGTCGCGCGGGCCGCGGCACTGCGCGAACGACGGTGCGGCCTTGTTCACGCTGCCCCACGCGCGCAGCACGTGCTCGAAGAAGCGCACGCCGGAGCCGTGCTTCCACAGGGCGATGGACTCCGGCCCGTGCTCGGCCGCGATCTTCTTCATGCGGTCGGCCATGTAGTTCAGGGCCTCGTCCCAGGTGACGGCCTTGAACTCCTCCTTGCCGCGCTCGCCGGTGCGGATGAGGGGCTTGGACAGGCGGTCCGGGTCGTAGTGGGTGCCGACGGCGCCGGTGCCGCGCGGGCACAGGCGTCCCTTGCTCATGGGGTCGAGCGGGTTGCCGGTGAACTTCCAGAGCTTGCCGTCGCGGACGTGCGCGATGCCGCCGCACTTCCAGAAGCACATCTCGCAGTAGGTCGGGATCGTCTCGACCTTCCCGGGGCCGGCCGGCTTGCCGCCCATGGCGAAGGAGGGGACGACCGGGATCTGCGAGCCCACCGCGCCGGCACCGACGGTGGCGGCGCTGATCTTCAGAAATCGCCTGCGGGAGAGCTGTTCCATCACGGCCTCGGGTTGATGAGGGGGGGTACGCCGTCATTTCAACTCAGCTTCCATTAGACGAATCTGATATAAGTCAACGCAACGACCGCTTTGCTCTGTAGATTGGCAATGGTCGAGGGGCGTGTGGGCCCAAGGTCCCATGCGCCATTTGAAATATCGCAAGCGCCCCCAAGAGGCGCCGTCGGGCCGCCCCCGGGAAAGGCGAGGAGCCGAATGGATCGTGAAGCCGCGCTGAAGGTCTTCGAGTCGCTGGGCTCCAGCCTGCGGATGGACGTGTTCTGCCTGCTGGTGCAGGCCGGCGACGACGGCCGGGTGGCCGGCGAGATCGCCGAGGTGCTGGAGATCCCCGCCACCAACCTCTCCTTCCACCTGAAGGCGATGCTGGCGGCCAGCCTCGTGACGGTGCGCCAGGAGGGGAGGTTCCTGCGCTACCGGGCCAACGTGCCGCACATGCTGCGCGTGCTGGCCTTCGTCATGGAGAACTGCGCGAAGGCCGAGGCCGGCGAGGGCGCGTGCGTGCGGCCCCGCCAGCGCGGCGCCGGCGCGGCGCCGAAGGAACCGGCCGCGCCGCTGGACGCCTCCGCCGCCTGAGGCGGCGCGCTCTCAGTCCTCCTCGGCGGCGAGCACGCCCGCCGTCACCGCGATCGCTACGACGGCGCCCAGGGCCGCGAGGGCCGAGGGCGTGCGCGAATCCAGCCGTGCAAGGTCGAGGAAGCCGCGCAGGATCGAGGCGCCCGCCGGCTCCAGGAGCCAGGCGAGCAGCCCGCCCAGCGCCGCGGAGCCCAGGAGCAGCGCCGGGCGCAGCCACGCGCGCGCGGGCGCGGCGGGCATCGCCTCCATCACGCGCCGCGTGAAGCCGTCGTCGGGAACCTCGCGCCTCGCATCCTCGCGCAGCAGGCGCTCGAGGGCATCGTCGGGGGTCGGCAGGGGGGTCATCTCGGCTCCTTTTCCAGTCGGGCGCGAAGCTTGGCCTTCGCGCGCAGGATGTGCGTCTTCACGGTGCCCAGGGGGATGCCGATGGCCTCGGCGGCCTCCTCGTGGGTGAGGTCGGCGTAGTAGCACGCGGCGATGGCCGCGCGCTCGCCGTCGGAGAGCGTGGCCAGGGCGCGTTCCAGGTCCACGCGGTCGGCCGGGTCCGCGCCGGGGGGGGCCGCTTCGCCGCCCGGCTCCGGCGGGAGCTCGTGGTCCTCCAGCAGCACCTCGCGCCGCCGCCGCGCCTCGGAGAGCCAGGCGTTGAAGGCGATGCGGTAGAGCCACGTGGAGAAGCGCGCGTCGAAGCGGAAGGCCGGGAGCTTGCGCCAGGCGAGCAGGAAGGTTTCCTGCGCGAGGTCGTCCGCCAGGCCGTGGTCGCCGCGGGTCAGGCGGCGCAGCACGGCGCGCACCAGGCCCTGGTGGCGCCGCACCAGGCGAGAGAACGCCTCGCGGTCGCCGCGCACGGCGGCCGCGACGACGAGCTCGGCGTCGGCCGGCTCCGGCCGCTCGGTCATCGGCGCTAGCGCGGGGGCTCGCGGTGCCCGGCGGCCCGCAGGTCGATCTTCCAGGAGACGAGCAGCGCCACGCCCATGAGGCCCGGGATGAGGCCGATCGACCAGGGCAGGCCCTGTTCCCAGAAGAAGGCGGAAAGCGCGGCGCCCAGGGCGAGCAGCACCAGGCCCGCCTTCGGGCTGGGATGGCGCTCGGGCAGCCGCAGCAGCTCCGGCGGCACCGGCAGGCCGCGCTCCGCGAGCTTGAGGATGGTCTCCTGGTGCAGGCGGTTTCGCTGGTGCTTGTAGTACAGGACGATCGCGATGACCAGGAGCGGCAGGCCGAAGCTCACCAGCATTCCCGTCAACGCGACCAGGGCTTCCGGGGTCTGCATGACGTTCTCCGAGGGCTGCTGCGGCCCGCATTATCGGATCGGGGCCCGGCGCGGGGCAATCGGGCGCCGGGGGCGAAGGGGATTGTCCATGCCTCTTGGACGCGCCCCCCGCCGCCCGCGGATTCGCGCCCCTAGCCGGCCAGCTCCTCCGCCACGCTCTCGGTGACGACGGGCTCGGCGCCCGTGGGCATGGTGCGCATGCGCCCCAGCGGCGAGGTCCAGGCCATCAGCGGGATCATGGCGAGCGCCCCGGCGCCCACCAGCAGGATGGCGGCGCGAAGCCCCCAGTGCTCCGCCACCCAGCCGCCGGCCAGGCCCCCGAAGGGCGCGGTGGACACCGTGAGGCAGATCATCGTGGCCGTCACGCGGCCCAGCAGGCGGTCGGGCGTCACCGTCTGGCGCAGCGTGAGGTAGTTGATGAAGAACGTCATGGCGGAGAAGTCGAGCAGGAACAGCCCC
>JAKOWJ010000014.1 GCA_029781595.1 Pseudomonadota bacterium
TCCAGCAGAAGTTCGTCTCGCAGTCGGCGCTGGACGCGGCCGCCACGCAGGTCGACGCGCTGCGCGGCGCGCTGGCCGTGGACCAGGCGGCGGTGGAGGCCGCGAAGGTCGCCGTGGCCAACACGCGCATCGCCGCGCCCTTCGCGGGTCGCACGGGCGCCATCGGCGTGCGCCCGGGCAGCCTCGTGCAGCCGAACGGCGCGCTGCTCGTCACGGTGACGCAGGTCGATCCCATCCAGGTGGCCTTCACGCTGCCCGAGCAGGAGTTCCCCGCGCTGCAGCGCGCGCTGGCCGCGGGGACGGTCTCGGTGGAGGCCACGCCCGACGGCGGCCGCCAGGTGCTGCGCGGGCGCGTGAACTTCCTGGACAACGCCGTGGACTCGGCCACGGGCACCATCCGCGTGAAGGCCGAGTTCGAGAACCGCGCGAGCCGCCTGTGGCCCGGCATGTTCGTGAACGTGACCGTCTCGCCGCGCACGCTCGCCGGCGCGGCCGTGGTGCCCGTGCAGGCCGTGCAGACCGGGCCCGAGAATCGCTTCGTCTACGAGGTGGGCGAGGACCGCAAGGCGAGCCTGAAGCCCGTGAAGGTCGAGTACCTCGACGAGGGCATCGCGGTGGTGGCGGGCGTGGCGCCCGGCGCCAAGGTGGTGGCCGAGGGCGCGCAGAACCTGCGGCCCGGCAGCCTCGTGGCGCCCGAGCGGCGCACCGCCGAAGGCGAGCCCGGCCCGGCGGCGGGCGCGGGCAAGGGCAAGGGCAAGGGGCAGGGCAAGGGGCAGGCCAGGGGCGACGCGGCGCCGAAGGCGGACTCGTGAACCTCTCCGAGCCCTTCATCCGCCGGCCCGTCATGACGGTGCTGCTGTCGGCCTCCTTCGTGGTGGCCGGCCTCATCGCCTACGGCGGCATCCCCATCGCGGCGCTGCCGCAGTTCGAGACGCCGACGATCTCGGTGACGGCGAGCCTGCCCGGCGCGAGCCCGGAGAACATGGCCGCGTCGGTCGCCACGCCCCTGGAGAAGCAGTTCGCCACCATCTCCAGCGTGAAGGTGATCACCTCCTCCTCCACGCTCGGCTTCACGCAGATCACGCTCGAGTTCGAGCAGGACCGCGACATCGACAAGGCGGCGGTGGACGTGCAGGCCGCGCTCCTGCGCGCGCAGCGAGCGCTGCCGGTGGAGATGACCAACCCGCCCTCCTACCGCAAGGTGAACCCGGCGGACGCGCCCATCCTCTTCGTCTCGCTCACCTCGCCCTCGATGGCGCTCTCGGAGCTCAACAGCTTCGCCGACAACCTCATCTCGCCCACGCTCTCGACGCTGCCGGGCGTGGCGCAGGTGAACATCAACGGCCAGAAGCGCTTCGCGGTGCGCGTGCGCGCCCGGCCCGACGCCCTGGCCGCGCGCGGCCTCACGCTGGACGACGTGGCCGCCGCGGTGCGCTCGGCCAACGCCAACACGCCCGTGGGCACGCTGGACGGGCCGCGCCAGACGCTCACGATCCTCGCCAACCGGCAGATGACCCGGGCGGCCGAGTTCGCCCCGCTCATCGTCGCCACGCTCCCGGGCGGGCAGGTGGTGCGCCTGCAGGACGTGGCCGACGTCGAGGACAGCGTCGAATCGGTGAAGACCGCGGCCTGGATGAACGGCGAGCGCACCATCACGCTCTCGGTGCAGCGCCAGCCCGACGCCAACACCGTGGCGACCGTGGACGAGATCAAGGCCGCGCTGCCCAAGCTGCTGGCGCAGATGCCGGCCTCGGTGCAGCTCAGCGTGCGCAACGACCGCTCCATTCCCATCCGCGCGGCCATCCACGACGTGAAGGTGACGCTCGCCATCACCTGCGCGCTGGTGATCCTGGTGATCTTCCTGTTCCTGCGCCACCCCACGGCCACGCTCATCCCGGCGCTCTCGCTGCCCATCTCGCTGCTGGGCACGGTGGCGATCATGAAGTGGCTGGGCTACACGCTGGACAACGTCTCGCTCCTGGGCATCACCCTGGCGGTGGGCCTGGTGGTGGACGACGCCATCGTGATGCTCGAGAACATCGTGCGCCACGTGGAGGAGGGGGAGGCGCCCATGTGGGCCGCGCTCAAGGGCTCGCGCGAGATGGGCTTCACCATCGTCTCGATCTCGCTCTCGCTGGTGGCCGTCTTCATCCCCATCTTCTTCATGCCCGGCGTGATCGGCGGGCTGTTCCACGAGTTCGCGGTGGTGGTCTCGCTCGCGATCCTGGTCTCGGCGGGGGTCTCGCTCACGCTCATCCCGCTCATGGCCTCGCGCTTCCTGCACCGCTTCCGCGAGGACGACCCGGCGCTGCGCCTCACGGCGTGGTTCGAGGCGATCTTCCGCTGGACGCTGGCGCGCTACGCGGCGGCGCTGGACTGGTGCCTGCGCCGGCGCGGCGTGGTGATGGGCGTGGCGGCCGGGTCGCTGGCGGCCTCGGCGGCGCTCTTCGTGGCCATCCCCAAGGGCTTCTTCCCCACCGAGGACCTGGGCCTGGTGATCGTGGTGGCCGAGGCGGTGGAGGACATCTCCTTCCCGGCCATGAGCGAGACGCTGCAGCGCGTGAGCCGGCGCATCCAGCAGAACCCGGCGGTGGAGGCGGTGACGGTCTTCGCCTCGGACTCCAACACGGGCCGCATCTTCCTGAACCTCAAGCCGCGGGGCCAGCGCGAGGGCATGGAGAAGGTGCTCGAGGAGTTGCGCCGCGACATGCGCACCATCCCGGGCATGAACGTGTTCTTCACGCCGCTGCAGAACCTGCGCCTGGGCGGGCGCATCAGCAAGGCGCGCTACCAGTACACGCTCAAGGCCGTGGACGGCCAGGTGCTGCAGGAGAGCGCCGACCGCCTCGTCGCGCTGCTGCAGGCCGACCCCCTCTACCGCGACGTCACCACCGACTCGCAGCTGCGCGGCCTGCAGGCGCACCTGAAGATCGACCGCGACAAGGCCAACGGCCTGGGCGTGCAGATCCAGGACGTGCGAAGCGCCCTGTACTCGGCCTTCGGCGAGCGCCAGGTCTCGACCATCTACACCTCGACGGACGCCTACCCGGTGATCCTGCAGGCGGGCGACCCCGACCGCGCCGACGAGAGCGCCTTCGGCAAGATCTACGTGCGCGCCAGGGGCGGCACGCTGGTGCCGCTCACCTCCTTCGCCACCGTGGAGCGGCGCGTGGGCCCCGTGTCGATCAACCACCAGGGCCAGCTGCAGGCGATCACCGTGTCCTTCAACCTCGCCGCGGGCGCCTCGCTGGGCGAGGCCTCGCGCAAGATGGAGGACTACCGGCGCCAGGCGAACCTGCCGGCCGCGGTGCTCACCTCGTGGGGGGGCGACGCCGCCGCCTTCCAGGATTCGCAGGCGAGCCAGGTCTGGCTCATCGTCACGGCGCTGCTGGCGATCTACGTGCTGCTGGGCGTGCTCTACGAGAGCTACATCCACCCGCTCACGATCCTGGCGGGCCTGCCCTCGGCGGCCGTGGGCGCGCTCGTCACGCTGTGGGCCTTCGACATGGACCTCTCGATCATCGCGATGATCGGCGTGCTGATGCTCATCGGCATCGTGAAGAAGAACGCCATCATGATGATCGACTTCGCGCTGGACGCGCAGCGCACCGGGGGGCTCGCGCCCGCCCAGGCCATCCGCGAGGCCTGCCTGCTGCGCTTCCGGCCCATCATGATGACCACCTCGGCCGCGCTCATGGGCGCGGTGCCCATCGCGCTGGGGCTGGGGGCGGGCGCGGAGCTGCGCCAGCCGCTGGGCCTGGCGGTGGTGGGCGGGCTGCTGCTCTCGCAGGCCGTCACGCTCTTCATCACGCCGGTGATCTACCTCGCGCTGGACCGCTGGTCCGGCCGCGGGCCCGTCACCGAGTCCTTCGACCCCCGGGCGCGCGCGCACGCCGACTGAGCGTTGACCTCCGTCATCGCGGGGCAGGCGGGCCGTGCTATACGGGGGATTCGACCCCGACCCGCGCAGGACCGACCATGCCCTCGAGCACGCCCGTGATCTCCCGCCGCCGGAAGGCCCCGCCCGCGCGCAAGCGAAAGGCCGCCGCCGCCCCGAAGTCCCGCGCCGGGAAGGACGCCGCGCGCCGCACGAGCGACGGCGACACCGCCCCGGTGCTCGAGCCGGCGGCCATCGAGGCCTGGGCCACCGAGCAGGCGGGCGCCGCGGCCGACGAGGTGACGGCCGGCGCCATCCGCGACCTGCTGGAGGGCGTGAACCCCGGCGACGCGGTGCGCATCCTGCGCGCCGTGATCGACCAGCAGCGCGGCCTGGACAAGCTGGCGCGGCGCCTGGCGGACCGCGAGCTGGCCGACGACTGGCAGAGCGGCGGCTACCCGTACAAGAACCTGCTCTCGCGCAAGAGCTACGAGCGCCAGAAGTACCGCCTGCAGGTCGAGCTCCTCAAGCTCCAGGCGTGGGTGAAGGAGAAGGGCCAGCGCGTGGTGGTGCTCTTCGAGGGGCGCGACGCGGCCGGCAAGGGCGGCACCATCAAGCGCTTCATGGAGCACCTCAACCCCCGCGGCGCGCGCGTGGTGGCCCTGGAGAAGCCCACGGTCGAGGAGCGCGGCCAGTGGTACTTCCAGCGCTACGTGGAGCACCTGCCCACCGCCGGCGAGATCGTGCTCTTCGACCGCAGCTGGTACAACCGCGCGGGCGTCGAGCGCGTGATGGGCTTCTGCACGGAGCCGGAGTACCAGGAGTTCATGCGCCAGGCGCCGGAGTTCGAGCGCATGCTCGTTCGCCAGGGCATCCACCTCTTCAAGTTCTGGTTCTCGGTGAGCCGGCGCGAGCAGCGCCGCCGCTTCAAGGAGCGCGAGGTGCACCCGCTCAAGCAGTGGAAGCTCTCGCCCATCGACAAGGCCTCCCTGGACAAGTGGGAGGACTACACGCGGGCCAAGGAGGCGATGTTCTTCCACACGGACACCACCGACGCGCCGTGGATCGTCATCAAGAGCGACTGCAAGAAGCGCGCGCGCCTGAGCGCCCTGCGCTACCTGCTGCACAAGCTGCCCTACGCGAGCAAGAACGCCGAGATCATCGGCGCCCTGGACCCGCTCATCGTCGGCCGGGCGCAGGTCGTCTTCGAGCGCGGCGAGAACGTCGTCACGGCCCCCGGCTGAAAATCGGGGACGCTCCCCGATTTCTGGAATGTGAAAAATCGGGGACGCTCCCCGATTTTCCCGCCGTCGAGTCGGTGCACGGTCCGCGACCTGGGACGTTGAGAGGATGTCGGTGGCGGGCCTCGCCGCCTCGTGGATCGCCTCTTCTCCGCCATGCCCCGGATCGCCCGAACCGTCTTCGCCGGCATTCCCCACCACGTCACGCAGAGGGGGAATCGCCGGGCGCCCGTCTTCCACTCCGACGCCGACCGGATGGCCTACCTGGGCTGGCTCGGCGAATACGGCGCGCGGCACGGCATGGAAGTGCTCGCGTACTGCCTGATGCCCAACCACGTGCACCTGGTGGTCGTGCCCTCCGGTGACGACAGCCTGCATCGAGCACTCAAGCCGCTGCACACGAGGCACGCGCAGCGGGTCAACCGGCTGCGAGGGTCCACCGGCCACCTCTGGCAGGGCCGCTTCTTCTCGTCCGCGCTCGATGGCCCCTACCTGCTGGCGGCCGTGCGATACGTGGAGAGCAATCCGGTCCGGGCCGGGCTCGTCGCGTCTGCGGAGCGGTTCGCGTGGTCCAGCGCGGCCGCGAGATGCGGCCTTCGCGAGGATCGCATCGTCGCTTGGCGCAGTCCCTGGTGCGACTCACTCCGAGAGGTCGCAAACTGGCAGGCCTTCCTGGCTGGAGAGGATCCAGCCGCCGTCGCGCTCCTGCGCCGGCAGGCGGCGATGTGCCTGCCGTGTGGCGGCGAGCCATTCATCGAGAAGCTCGAGAAGATCTCGGGCCGCTGTCTTCGACCCGGCCTCCCCGGAAGGCCTCGGCGAGCGGACGTCCAAAACCGGGGAGCGTCCCCGATTTTGGCGGAGCGGTAGAATCGCGGCTTCGACGATTTCCTCTCGCCCCCCGACCCCATGAAAGTCCTCTCCTGCAAGGCGGTGCTCGCCGGCGCCGCGCCGGCCGACGAGCCCGTGCGCCTGCGCGGCTGGGTGCGCACGCGCCGCGACTCCAAGGCCGGCCTGTCCTTCGTGCACCTCTCGGACGGCTCGTGCTTCCACCCCGTGCAGGTGGTCGCCGCCGGCACGCTCGCGAACTACGCCACCGAGGTCGTGCACCTCACCGCCGGCTGCGCCATCGAGGCCGAGGGCCGCATCGTGCCCTCGCCCGCCAAGGGCCAGCCCTTCGAGATGCAGGCCGAGGCGATCCGCGTGGTGGGCAAGGTCGACGACCCCGACACCTACCCGATCCAGCCCAAGCCGCACACCATGGAGTTCCTGCGCGAGGTGGCGCACCTGCGCCCGCGCACCAACGTGATCGGCGCCTGCACGCGCGTGCGCCACACGCTCGCCATGGCGATCCACCGCTTCTTCCACGACCGCGGCTTCGCGTGGGTGAACACGCCCATCATCACCGCGAGCGACGCCGAGGGCGCGGGCGAGCTCTTCCGCGTCTCGACGCTGGACCTCGCGAACCTGCCGCGCGACGCCGCCGGCAAGGTCGATTTCACCAAGGACTTCTTCGGGCGCGAGGCTTTCCTCACCGTCTCCGGGCAGCTCAACGTGGAGAGCTACTGCCTCGCCCTGTCGAAGGTGTACACCTTCGGGCCCACCTTCCGCGCCGAGAACTCCAACACCAGCCGGCACCTGGCGGAGTTCTGGATGATCGAGCCGGAGATCGCCTTCGCGGACCTCGCCGACGACGCCGACCTCGCCGAGGCGCTGCTCAAGCACGTCTTCCGCACGGTGCTCGAGGAGCGGCCCGACGACATGGCCTTCTTCGAGGAGCGCATCGAGAAGGGCGTCATCGCCAAGCTCGAGTCCATGGTCAGCGCCGAGTTCGTGCGCATGGACTACACGGAGGCCGTGAAGGTCCTGGAGGGCACGAAGCAGAAGTTCGAGTTCCCCGTGAAGTGGGGCATGGACCTGCAGAGCGAGCACGAGCGCTTCCTCGCCGAGAAGCACGTGGGCAAGCCCGTGATCCTCATGAACTACCCGAAGGAGATCAAGGCCTTCTACATGCGCCTGAACGAGGACGGGCGCACGGTGGCGGCCATGGACGTGCTCGCGCCCGGCATCGGCGAGATCATCGGCGGCAGCCAGCGCGAGGAGCGCCTGGAAGTGCTCGACGCGCGCATCGCCGCGAGCGGCCTGGACCCGGCGGCCTACGGCTGGTACCGCGACCTGCGCCGCTACGGCACGGTGCCGCACGCCGGCTTCGGCCTGGGCTTCGAGCGCACGGTG
Source organism: Pseudomonadota bacterium (assembly GCA_029781595.1). GTDB lineage: Bacteria > Pseudomonadota > Gammaproteobacteria > Burkholderiales > Usitatibacteraceae > FEB-7. Next base: position 7,351 of record JAKOWJ010000014.1, read on the forward strand.
GCGTACGTGACGGGCCTCGCCAACGTCCGCGACGTGATCCCCTTCCCGCGCACGCCGGGCCACGCGCGGTACTGATGCCGGGGGCCCGCGCCGCGGAGCGCCCGGCGTTCGAGGCGGCCCTCGCCTGGTACTTCGTGCTGGTGTGGGGCTCGGGCTACCTCGCCACCAAGGCGGGGCTGCACTACGCGGCGCCCTTCACCTTCCTCGCGCTGCGCTTCGCCTTCGGCCTGGCCATCCTGGCGCCGCTCGCGCTCGCCTGGCGGCCGCGCTGGCCGGAGACGCCCGCCGAGTGGGGCCACGTGGTGGTGGCCGGCCTGCTCGTGCACGCCGCCAACCTCGGCGGCAGCCACTACGCGCAGTACCTGGGCATGTCCGCGGGCGTGACGGCGCTGCTGCTGGGCGCCCAGCCGCTGGTGACGGCCGTGATCGCCTCGCGCTTCCTGGGCGAGCGCCTGCACGCGAGGCACTGGACGGGCGTGGGCCTGGGCCTCGCGGGCGTGGCGCTCGTGGTGTGGCACAAGGTGGACGTGCGCGCCGTCACGGCCGGCAGCCTCGTGGCCGTGTCCGTCTCGCTCGCCGCCATCACCGCGGGCACCCTCTACCAGCGCGCCTTCTGCCCGCGCGCGGACCTGCGCGCCGCCGCGCTCGTGCAGTTCGCCGCCTGCGGGGCGGTGATGGCCCCGCTCGCGTGGGCCGTGGAGGGCTTCGCCGTGCGCTGGGCCTGGGGCCTGGCCGCCGCGGTGGCATTCCTCGTGATCTTCGCCTCCCTCCTCGCCGTGAGCGCGCTGCACCTGCTCATGCGCCGCGGCCACGCCACGCGGGTGACGAGCCTGATGTACCTCACGCCGCTGGTGGCCGTGGCCCTGGAGTGGGCGCTGTACGGCGTGGTGCCCACCTCGCTCACCGCGGCGGGCATCGCGGTCACCTGCGCCGGGGTGGCCCTGGCCACGCGCCGCTGAAGCGCGCGCTTGCGCTGGCGCAAGAAACCCCGCCCCGCCGGCGCGAGAATGGGGCGTCGGCAGGAATCGTCCGCGTGAACCTCGACCACCTTCGCCAGCAGCTCGACGCCCTGGAGCACCGGTCCGAGACGGTGCGCGACCCCCTGGAGTGGCGGCGCATCGTCGTGGAGTGCACCACGCTCGAGCGCACCGTCTGCGCCGTCGAGGAGGAGAGGGCGCGCGAGATCGCGCTGCTCGAGGCGATCCGCAAGCGCCTGCGCCGCCTGCGCGCGCGGCGCGAGGCGCCCTAGAAGACGCCGGCCGCCAGGCCCGCGGCCAGCGCCGCGCCCAGCTCGCGCATCCTCGCGAGGTCCGCCTCGCCGATGGTCTTGGGCGCGAGGATCGCCTCCCTCGTCTGCGCGCCGGTGATCACCAGGACGGGCTCGGCCACGCGCCGCAGCCGCAGCCCCGTGGCGATGCGCTCGGCCTGGCGGATCGTGCCCGCGCCGTCCGAGCCCGCGCACACCGCGAGCGCCCAGGGGCGGCCGGCCAGCGCGTCCGCGCACGGGTAGTAGATGCGG
>JAKOWJ010000028.1 GCA_029781595.1 Pseudomonadota bacterium
GGCCCGGGTCATGAGGTTGAAGGCGCACCCGAGCACGAGCACCCGCCCGTAGCTGGTGGCGAGCGCCGCCTGGTGTGGGCCAACGCCCGCGAGCCGGAAGATATGCTGCATCAGCAGCGCGTAGGGGACCAGCACCACCGCCCACGCGAGCCCCATCCACATGCCGTTCCACGCGTACGCCGCCCCGCGCTCGCCCTTGCCGGCGCCGAGGTTCTGCGAGACGTAGGTGTTGACGACCTGGAGCGTGCCGTAGGCGAGCGCCGTGGGCACCCACGCCGCCAGCCCGCCGTTGCCCTGCGCGCCGACATACTCCGCGCCCATCCGGGAGACCAGCCACTTGTCGGCGAAGGTCATCACCGTGTACGAGAGCATCGTGGCAACGGTGGGGAGCGCGACGCGGAGGAGTTCCACGAGCGGGCGCGTGGCGGGCGCAGCATGGCCCGTGTTCTCCCCGGTGAATTCGCTCATGGACCGCCCCCTCAAACCCGCGCGACGAGTGGCAGGTTAGCCCCGGACCGACCAGCGGGCCGCCAGACGCAGGGCCGCCCGCATGCTCCCGGCGTCGGCCCTGCCCTTCCCGGCGATGTCGAACGCCGTGCCGTGGTCCGGGCTCGTGCGCACGATCGGGAGCCCCACCGTGACGTTCACCGCGTGGTCAAAGGCCAGCAGCTTCAGCGGGATCAGCCCCTGGTCGTGGTACATCGCGACGACCATGTCGAACTCGGCCCGGCGCAAGCCCGCCCGGCGCACCGCCCGGGCAAAGATCGTGTCCGGCGGGAACGGGCCCTGCGCATCGATCCCCGCACGCCTCGCCGCCCCGATCGCGGGCGCGATCACCCTCGCTTCATCCTCTCCCAGCAGCCCGCCCTCGCCCGCGTGCGGGTTGAGGCCGCACACCGCCAGGCGCGGCTTGCGCACGCCCAGCCGGCGGCACGCCCCCGCGCCCAGCCGGATCACCTCTTCCACGCGCTGGCGCGTCAACTCGCGCACAACCCCGGCCAAGGGGATGTGCGTCGTCGCCAGGATCACCCGCAGCTCGGGGCTGTCGAACATCATCGCGTGCGACGACGCCCCGAACGCGTCGGCGAAGAGCTCGGTGTGCCCGCGGTAGCGTTCCTCCCCCGCCAGGGCCCAGCTCGTCTTGCTGATGGGCGCGGTCACGATGGCCCGCACGCCAACCTTGATCGCATGCTCGCCCCGCGCCATCGCGATGGCGTCGCGCACGAACCGCAGCGAGAGCTGCCCGCCCAGGCGCGAGTGCGCGTGCTCAACCCGGTACTCCGCCTCGTCCATCGCCTCGTAATCGAGCAGGACAACCGGCTCCTTCGCCGCCAGATTCCCCGGCGCGCCGTCGAGCACTCGCATCGTCAGTCGGCGCGAGCACGCCCTCATCGCTTCCCGCAGCGCCGAGCCCGTGCCGAGCACCAGGAACCGCGCGCCGCGACGCACGCCCGCGTCGGCGAGCGCCCGCACCGTCACCTCCGGCCCCACGCCGCCGGGGTCCCCCATCGTCACGATAATGCGTGCGGCGCCCATGCGGGCACCATAGGCGGGCCCGGCGCCAATCCCGCCTATTCCTTCGAGATCGGCAGAAAGTCC
>JAKOWJ010000034.1 GCA_029781595.1 Pseudomonadota bacterium
CCGCGGCGCCTTGCGCCCGGGGAGCGAATCGATGCGGTCCTCGCGCAGGGCGACGCAGGTGGCGCGGACGGGGCACCGGGCGCAGTCGGGACGCGCGCGCGTGCAGACCGTCGCGCCCAGGTCCATCAGCCCCTGCGTGTAGGCCTCCACGCCGCGCGCGGGCAGCGCCGCCTCGGCGACGGCCCAGAGCCGCGCGACGACCGCCTTGTCGTCGACCGGCCCGGCCACGCCGAAGTGGCGCGCCATCACGCGCTTCACGTTGCCGTCGAGGATGGCGTGGGGCCGGCCCGTGGCGAAGGCGGCGATGGCGGCGGCCGTCGAGCGCCCGACGCCGGGCAGCGCCTCCAGGCTCGCCGCGTCCACCGGGAAGCGACCGCCGTGGCGCTCGACCACCTCGCGCGCCGCGCGGTGCAGGTTGCGGGCGCGGGCGTAGTAGCCGAGGCCGCTCCACAGGCGCAGCACCGCCTCGGGATCGGCCTGCGCGAGCGAGCGCACGTCCGGGAAGCGCGCGAGGAACTTCACGAAGTATTCCGCCACCGTCGCCACCTAGGTCTGCTGCAGCATCACCTCCGAGAGCCAGAGGCGGTAGGGGTCGCGCGTGCCCTGCCAGGGCAGGCCGTGGCGCCCGTGGCGGCGCTGCCAGGCGGCGATGCGCGAGGCGAACGGACGAGGGCGGGCCGGGGCCGGTGGAGCGGGTGAAGGGAATCGAACCCTCGTCGTAAGCTTGGGAAGCTTCTGCTCTGCCATTGAGCTACACCCGCGGCGAGGCCGCCATTCTACCCGAGGACGCGGGGGCGGGCCCGCGACCGCCCGCGCCGCGCCGCCGCCGCCGGCGCCTTCCGGGAGCCGTCCGTCGCATCCGCGGGGCCGGCCGGCGCCGCCCGCGCTACGATTCGCGCCATGACCCCGCCGATCGACGACCGCGCCGACCCGCCCGGGCCCCGGATACGGGAATCGGGCACCCACCCGCTCGAGATGTTCCCGGTCTTCCGGCGCTGGCGCCCGGGGTTCGCGAGGGACCTGGTCTACACCTTCGTCTGGAACTGCGGCTTCATGACCGCGTTCCTGCTGGCGGGCACGGTGGCGAACCTGCGCCTGCCGTCGCTGCCGTGGATCTGGTCCGCGTTCGTGATCTCGCAGTGCGTGGGCTTCGTGCTGCACGCCCTCTTCTGGGCGGGCGGCTGCACGGTGGAGGCGGCGGTGCGCCGCCGCAGCCGCGTGGTCATCGCGGCCTACTACACCGTGCTCAGCACCGTGGGCGTCTTCGCGGGCTTCTGGCTGGCCTCGCTCGTGCTGGGGCGGCAGTTCCTGCCCAACATGGGCGACCCGCGCTGGGTGATCGCGATCGCCGTGACCAGCATGGTGATCTCGATCGTGCTCGCGATCATATTCTTCTGGCGCGAGAAGAGCGCCCAGGCCGAGGCGGCGCTCGAGCGCGAGCGGCGCCGCGCGGCCGACCACGAGCGCGTGGCGATGGAGGCGAACCTGCGCGCGCTGCAGGCGCAGATCGAGCCGCACTTCCTGTTCAACACGCTGGCCAACGTCACCAGCCTCATCGAAGCCGACCCCGCGCGCGCCCGGCACATGCTCGAGTCGTTCATCCGGTTCCTGCGCGCCTCCCTCGCCGCCACGCGCCGCCCCCGCACGACGCTGGGCGACGAGTTCGCGCTCGTGCGCGACTTCCTCGCGGTCATCCAGGTCCGGATGGGCCCGCGCCTGGCCGTGGCCATGGACCTGCCCGGCGAGCTCGCGCCGCTGGAGATCGCGCCGATGCTGCTGCAGCCCGTGGTCGAGAACGCCATCCGCCACGGCCTGGAGCCCAAGGTGGAAGGCGGGCGCGTCGAGCTGCGCGCGCGACGCGACGGCGCGCGCCTCGTGCTGGAGGTCGCCGACACCGGCGTGGGCTTCGGCGAGGCGACCTCCGGGGGCCTGGGCCTCGCGAACGTTCGCGAGCGGCTGCGCCTCGCGCACGGCGACGGCGCGCGGCTCGCGGTCCGCGACAACGCGCCGCAGGGCACCGTGGTGGCCATCGAGCTGCCCGCGGGGGCGTCGTGAGCGCGCAGCCGCCCCGCGTGCTCGTGGCCGACGACGAGCCGGCGCTCGCCGCCTACCTGCTCGGGCGCCTGGCCGCGCTCTGGCCCGAAGCGACGCTCCTGCCGCCGGCCCGGAACGGCCTCGAGGCACTCGCCACGATCCGCGGCGAGGAGCCCGACTGCGCCTTCCTCGACATCCGGATGCCCGGCCTCACGGGGCTGGAACTCGCGGCGCAGGTCGAGGGCGCCACGCACGTGGTCTTCGTGACGGCCTACGACCAGTACGCCGTCGAGGCCTTCGACCGCGACGCGGTGGACTACCTGGTCAAGCCCGTGGACGACGAGCGCCTGGCGCGCGCCATCGCCCGGCTCACGGCGAAGATCGCCTCGCGCGAGGCGCCGCCCGGCATCGCCCAGGTCCTGGCGCGGATCGCGGCGACGCTGCCCGGCGGCACGGGCGGGTACCTGCGCTGGGTGCGCGCGCTCAAGGGCGAGGAGGTGCACCAGATCCCCCTGGACGAGGTCCTCTACTTCCAGGCGCAGGACAAGTACACCTGCGTCGTCACGCACGAGGGCGAGTCGCTCATCCGCACGGCGCTCACGGAACTCGGTCGCCAGCTCGACCCGGCGGTGTTCGCGCAGGTCCACCGCTCGACCGTGGTGAACCTCAACTTCGTGGCCGCCACCCGGCGCGACCTGGGCGGCCGGGTGTTCCTGCGCCTGAAGGACGGCAAGCGGACGGAATTGCCGGTTTCGCGCGCGTACGCGCACCTCTTCCGGCAGATGTAGCCTGACCTGGCTCAACGCCGGGCCCGCGCCGCGCAGGCTAGAATCGCCGCGTGGAAATGGTCCTGCGAATCAATGGCGACGAAAGACGCTTCGCGCCCCCGCTCACGGTCGAGGCCCTGGTGGGCCTGCTGGGCTTCGAGGGCCGGCGCATCGCGATCGAGCGCAACGGCGAGATCGTCCCGCGCAGCCGCTATTCGCAGGTGGAGCTTTCCGACGGCGACCGCCTGGAGGTCGTCGTCGCGGTGGGAGGGGGCTGATGGAAGACGGGCTGGTCATCGCGGGCCGGACCTACGGGTCGCGCCTGCTCGTGGGCACGGGCAAGTACCGGGATTTCGACGAGACGAGGCGCGCCATCGAGGCGAGCGGCGCCGAGATCGTCACCGTGGCCATCCGCCGCGTGAACATCGGGCAGAACCCGGGCGAGCCCAGCCTGCTCGAGGTGCTGCCGCCCTCGCGATACACGATCCTGCCCAACACCGCCGGCTGCTACACGGCCGAGGAGGCGGTGCGCACCCTGCGCCTCGCGCGCGAGCTCCTCGACGGGCACTCGCTCGTGAAGCTGGAGGTGCTGGGCGACGCCGAGACGCTCTTCCCCAACATGCCCGAGACGCTGGCGGCCGCCCGCACGCTCGTGGCCGAGGGCTTCCAGGTGATGGTCTACTGCAGCGACGATCCCATCCTCGCCCGCCAGCTCGAGGAGCTGGGCTGCGTGGCGGTGATGCCGCTCGCCTCGCTCATCGGCTCGGGCATGGGCATCCTCAACCCGTGGAACCTGCAGATCATCCTGGACCGGGCCCGCGTGCCCGTGCTCGTCGACGCCGGGATCGGCACGGCCTCGGACGCGGCCGTGGCCATGGAGCTCGGCTGCGACGGCGTGCTCATGAACACCGCCATCGCCAAGGCGCGGGACCCGGTGCGCATGGGCCGCGCCATGAAGCTCGCGGTGCAGGCCGGCCGCGAGGCCTGGCTCGCCGGCCGGATGGCGAAGAAGCCCTACTCGGCGGCGCCCAGCTCGCCGACGGAGGGCCTCATCGGAAAGACGGCCTGAGGGCCTAGAAGCGCCAGGTCACCCCGACCGTGAGCTGGTCGGTGTCTGCGTCGCGGTTGCCCCAGCGGTCCAGGGGCGAGAGGTGCTCCATCTCCGCGTTCAGGCGCAGGCGCTGCGTGAGCTTCACCTTGAGGCCCAGCCCGTAGCGAAGCCCCGCGCCGCCGCGCGGGCTGCCGTCCCCGGCCGCGAGCAGGGACGTGCCGCCCCCGGCGCGCCACGCCCCGAGCCGCCCGTAGAGGGAGACGCGGGACCACAGTGGAAGGGTGCCGACGGTATCGAGGCTGAATCCGCGGTTGTTCGCCGGGGACGCGAGGAAGGGTGCCTGCGGCACGGCCGCGGCGCCGAAGTCGGCGAACCCCGTCTCGACCGAGAGGTAGCGCGAGTAGCGGTAGCCCAGCTTGAGCTTGAACCCCTCGGAGGCCCGCGCCCCGAGGCCGTAATCCATCGGGCCAGTGGACAGCCAGTAGAAACCCGGCGCGGGGATCGCGAGCCCCATGGCCGGGGCAGAGGGCCGAAGCACGCCCACGTAGTCACCCGCGACCGCCGCCGGGGCGGCCAGCAGGGCCAGGACAGGAAGCCAGAATCGCGCGGTCGCCATGTCGCGATCTTGGCCATCCGCCGGGTCCGCCGTCAACGAATTGGGGGGGTCGCCGCTCCCCGGCAGGTAAAATTGCGACATGAACGCAACAGCCCGTCCGATCCGCAGTTTCGTCCTTCGCCAGGGGCGATTTTCGCCGGCGCAGCAACGTGCCTACGAAATGCTCATGCCGCGGTTCGGCGTGCCGTTTTCGCCCGGTTTCGTGGACCTGGAGGCCGTTTTTGGCCGAAGGGCCCCGAAAATCCTCGAAATCGGGTTCGGAATGGGGGAGACGACGGCCAGGATCGCGTCCGAGCACCCGGAAAACGACTATCTGGGGGTGGAAGTCCACACTCCGGGGGTCGGTGCCCTGCTTCGGCGAGTGGAGGAGCTAGCGCTCACAAATGTCCGGATCATCCAGCACGACGCGGTCGAAGTCGTGTCGCGGATGCTCTCCCCGGGGTGCCTCGCGGGGGTGCACATCTTCTTCCCGGACCCGTGGCCGAAGAAGCGACACCACAAGCGCCGGCTGGTCCAGCCCGATTTCGCCGCCCTCCTCGCCTCGCGCCTGGCCCCGGGCGGCTATCTTCACGCGGCCACCGACTGGCAGGAGTACGCCGAGCACATCCTCGCCACGCTCTCGACCGTATCCGGGCTGGAGAACCCCCACGCGGGCTTCGCCGAGCGCCCGGCGAGCCGCCCCGAGACCAAGTTCGAGCTTCGCGGCCGCAGCCTCGGCCACGGCACCTGGGACATCCTCTTCCGCCGCTCCGGTCACTGAAAGGAAACCTGCCATGGACTCCTCTCCCGGCTCGCCGAACCGCAGGGCCCTGCTGCGCCGCCTCGCCGCCTCGGGCGCGCTGGGCGCCGCCGGGCTGGCGGGGTGGCTGTCGCGGGCGCTCGCCAAGGGCGACATCCCCACGGTGCCGGGGGTGAACCGGCTCAAGGGCTCCGTCACCGTGAACGGCAAGCCGGCCGCGGTGGGCACGCCCGTCTCGCCGCGGGACAAGGTGGCGACCGGCCGTGCGAGCGAGGCCGTGCTGGTGGTCGGGGACGACGCCTTCCTCCTGCGCGAGAACACCGTCATCGAGTTCGGCGAGTCGCAGGGATTCGTGAGCCGCATGCTCGTCCAGACGGGCCGCGTGCTTTCGGTGTTCGGCAGGCGCGCCACGGTCATCAAGGCCGCCACCGCCACCATCGGCATCCGCGGCACCGGCGCCTATCTCGAGATCCACCCCGACCACGTCTACTTCTGCCTGTGCTACGGCGAGGCGGAGCTGGACGGGCCCGGCATGTCGGCCACCAAGCGCATCGTGACGCAGCACCACGACATGCCGCTCGTGATCAGCGAGGCCGGTGGCGTGATGGCCGCCACGCCGGGGCCGGTCATGAACCACACGGACGACGAGCTGATCCTGCTGGAGTCGCTCGTGGGACGCGAGCCGCCCTTCGGCACGCAGCCCGTCGGGCGCTATTGAAGTGGCGCCCCGCGCCCCCATAGTTGAGTCGTTTACTCAACTATCACCGCCCCCTATACTGTCGGCTGTCCCCGAGGAATGCCCGTGAACCAGCGCAGCCAGCTTCCCATCCCCGACGTGCAGGCGACGCCCGACGTGCGCCGGCTCGCCATCGACCGGGTGGGGATCAAGTCCATCCGCCACCCCATGCGCATCCTGGAGCGCGCCGGCGGCATCCAGCACACCGTGGCCGAGTTCAGCATGTACGTGGGCCTGCCGCACCAGTTCAAGGGCACCCACATGTCGCGGTTCGTGGAGATCCTGAACGCCCACGAGCGCGAGATCACCGTGGACTCCTTCCGGGCCATGCTGCGGCAGATGGTGAGGAAGCTCGAGGCGGAGAGCGGGCACGTCGAGATGAGCTTCCCGTACTTCGTGTCGAAGAAGGCGCCCGTGTCGGGCGTGGAGAGCCTGCTCGACTACGAGGTCACCTTCGTCGGCGAGATCGTCGAGGGCCGCGAGCAGTTCGCGATGAAGGTGCGCGTGCCGGTCACGAGCCTGTGCCCCTGCTCGAAGAAGATCTCCGAGTACGGCGCCCACAACCAGCGCTCGCACGTGACGATCGCCGCGCGCGTGCACGCCTTCGTCTGGATCGAGGAACTGATCGACGTGGCCGAGAAGCAGGCCTCCAGCGAGCTCTACGGCCTGCTCAAGCGCCCCGACGAGAAGTACGTGACGGAGCTCGCCTACGACAACCCGAAGTTCGTCGAGGACATGGTCCGCGACATCGCGGCCAAGCTCAACGCGGACCCGCGCGTCGAGGCGTACGTGGTGGAGTCGGAGAACTTCGAGTCCATCCACAACCACTCCGCCTACGCGATGATCCGCAAGAACTGGCCCGCCTGCTGATCGCCGGGGCCGCGCGCGGCCGCTAGTAGCGCTTGGTGAGCAGCAGGTTCGCGCCCTCGCGGCGCATCTCCGTGCGGTTCAGGAAGCTCATGCCGAGCAGGGCCACCTCCAGCCCCGGCCCCTCGGTCACCACGGCGTCGACGTCGCGGATGGTCATCGAGCCCACCGTCACGGTGTCGAGCCGGACGCGGTAGACCAGGATGCGGCCGTTCGCCGTCTGGGAGACGCCCGGCCGGCCGGCGCGGAAGTCGATGCCCAGGCGCGCGGCCTCGGCCGAGGGCAGGGTGACGAGGGTGGCCCCCGTGTCGACGAGGAAGCGCACGCGCGAGCCGTTCACCTTCCCGTCGGCGAGGAACTGGCCGTTGGCGTCCGCCGCGAGCGTGACGCTCGGCAGCGCGCCGGTGAGCGCCGCCGTCTCCGCGTGCTGGCCCAGTTCCAGCACCTGGCGCTTGCCGTCGATCTCCAGCGTGGCCGACCGCGAGTCGGCGGCGAGGAGCACGACCCCTTCGGGCGTGCGCTGTCCCACGGAGATCGTGCGGGGCAGGCCGCGGTCCACGACGACCACCGCCTTGCCGGGAAAGAGCCCGACCACGTTCACCTCGGTGGCGAGCGCCGGCCGCGCGGCCGCCAGTGCCAGCGCCACGGCCATAGAATGCGGGATCGTCTTCCAGGTGGACATTCGCGTGAAGCCCGTCGCCGTCTTCCGTCACTCCCCCACGGAGGGGCCCGGCTATTTTGCCACTTTCCTCGACGAGCACCGGATCGCCTGGCGGCTGGTGCGGCTCGACGAGGGCGAGCCCGTGCCGCCCTCGGCGGACGCGTTCGCCGGCCTCGCGTTCATGGGCGGCCCGATGAGCGTGAACGACGACCTGCCGTGGATCGCGCCGGCGCTCGCGCTCATCCGGGACGCGGTGCGGGCGAAAGTGCCGGTGATCGGCCACTGCCTCGGCGGGCAGCTCCTCGCCAAGGCGCTCGGCGGCACGGTGGGCGCCAACCCCGTGAAGGAGATCGGCTGGCACCGCGTCGAGTCCGCCGACAGCGATCTCGCGCGGGAGTGGCTCGGGGAGGCGCCGAGAACGCTCACGGCGTTCCAGTGGCACGGCGAGACCTTCACCCTGCCCGCGGGCGCCGCGCGCATCCTGTCGGGCGAGCACTGCGCGAACCAGGCCTTCGTCGTGGACGGGCGCCACCTGGGGATGCAGTGCCACGTGGAGATGACCCCCGAGCTCGTGCGCTCGTGGTGCGAGTCCGGGGCCGGCGAGATCGCGCAGGCGCTGGGCGGGCCCGCCGTGCAGGCCGCGCCGCACATCGAGGGCCAGCTGCCCGAGCGGCTGCCGGCGCTCACCGCGACGGCGCGGCGGCTGTACGGCCGGTGGATCCGCGGGCTCGCGCCGTGAGGGGAGCGGCCGGCCGCTAGTCGCGGAAGTTCTGGTAGGAGAGCGGCACCTCGGTGACGCCCTTGCGGACGAGGGCGATCGCTTCCTGCAGGACGTCCTTCTTGGCGCCCGTGACGCGCACGGCCTCGCCCTGGATCGCGGCGGTCACCTTGAGCTTGGCGTCCTTGAGCATGCGCACGATGCGCTTGGCGAGCTCGGACTCGATGCCGTTGCGCACCGTGATCGCCTGCTTCGCCTTGTCCCCGCCGATCCTCTCCGGCTTGCCGGCGTCGAGGACCCGCGCGTCGACGCCGCGCTTGGCGAGCTTGGCGTGCAGGACGTCGCGCACCTGGCCCAGCTTGAAGTCGTCGTCCGCGAAGAGCGTGAGCTCGCGCTCCTTCTGCTCGACGCGCGCGTCCGAGCCCTTGAAGTCGAAGCGGTTCGCGATCTCCTTGTTGGCCTGGTCGACGGCGTTCTTCACCTCCACCAGGTTGGCTTCGCAGACGATGTCGAACGACGGCATGGCCCTTGTCTCCCCGGCGCCGCGCGGGCGCCTCAGGTCTCGACGCGCCCGAGGAGGAGGTACTCCATCAGCGCCTTCTGGGCGTGCAGGCGGTTCTCCGCCTCCTCCCAGACGACGCTGCGCGGCCCCTCCAGAACCTCGGTGGTCACCTCCTCGCCGCGGTGGGCGGGAAGGCAGTGCATGAACAGCGCCTCGGGACCGGCGGCGGCCATCATCTCCTCGTCGACCGTGAAAGCCGCGAAGGCGTCCTTGCGGGCATCGGTCTCCTCCTCCCAGCCCATGCTGGTCCACACGTCGGTGGTGACGAGGTCGGCGCCGCGCGCGGCCGCCAGCGGATCGCCGAACAGCTCCAGGTGCGCGCGCGCCACCCCGGCGGCCCGCGACGGCTCGAGCTCGTAGCCGGCGGGGCTCGCGACGTTGAGCTTGAAGCCGAGCAGCGTGGCCGCCTGCAGCCACGTGTTGCACATGTTGTTGCTGTCGCCGATCCAGGCGACCGTCCTGCCCGCGATGGGGCCGCGGTGCTCGACGAAGGTGTAGATGTCCGCGAGCACCTGGCAGGGGTGGTACTCGTCGGTCAGGCCGTTGATGACCGGCACGCGCGAGTGCGCCGCGAAGCGCTCGATGATCGCCTGCTCGTAGGTGCGGATCATCACGATGTCGACCATGCGCGAGACCACTCGCGCCACGTCCTCGATCGGCTCGCCCCGGCCGAGCTGGGTCTCGCCCGTGTTGAGGACGATGGAGTTTCCGCCCAGCTGGAACATCCCGGCCTCGAACGACACCCGCGTCCGCGTCGAGCTCTTCTCGAACACCATGGCCAGCATGCGGTCGGCCAGGGGCTGGTAGGCGATGTAGTTCTTGAAGCGATCCTTGATGACGCGCGTGCGGCGGAAGAGGTGCTCGTACTCGTCCGCGGTGAAGTCCCGGAACTGCAGGTAGTGCCGCATGGCCGCTCAGCCGGCGCGCGGCGCGGCGAGGAACTCGCGGAGCAGGGGGACGAGCCGGTCGACGAGCTCGCGCGACTCGGCGTCCCCGAAGACGAGCGGCGGCAGCAGCCGCACGACCGTGTCGGCGGTGACGTTGATGACGAGACCGGCCGCGAGGCCCCTGCCCACCAGCTCGCCGCAGGGGCGGTCGAGCTCGATGCCGATCATGAGGCCCTTGCCGCGGATCTCCTTCACGCCCGCGATGCCGGCAAGGCCCGCCTCGAGGCCGCGGCGGATGGCCTCGCCCTGCCGCGCGGCGTTGCCGAGCAGGTCCTCCTTCTCGATCGCCTCGAGCGTGGCGAGGCCGGCGACCGACACCAGCGGACCGCCGCCGAAGGTGGTTCCGTGGTTGCCCGGCTTGAACACCTGCGCGGCCACGCCCCTCGCGAGGCAGGCGCCGATGGGCACGCCGGAGCCCAGCCCCTTGGCGAGGGGCATCACGTCGGGCACGATCCCCGCCCACTGGTGGGCGAACCACTTGCCCGTGCGGCCGATCCCGCTCTGCACCTCGTCGATCATGAGGAGCCACTGACGGCGGTCGCAGATCTCGCGCAGGCGCCGCAGGTAGTCGAGGTCCGCGACGTGGATGCCGCCCTCCCCCTGGAGCACCTCCAGGAGGATGGCCACCACCGAGGGGTGCTCGCTCAGCCGCTCGATGGCGCCCAGGTCGTTGTACGGCACGCGCAGGAAACCGCCCATGAGGGGCTCGAAGCCGGCCTGCGCCTTGCGCGAGCCCGTGGCCGAGAGCGTGGCGAGCGTGCGGCCGTGCCAGGCCTTCTCCATCACGACGATGGACGGGTTCTGCACGCCGGTCTGGTGGCCGTGCAGGCGGGCGATCTTGATGGCGCACTCGTTGGCCTCGGCCCCCGAGTTGCAGAAGAAGGCGTTGTCCATGCCCGCGAGGCCGCACACGCGCTCGGCGAGTCGCTCCTGCTCCGGGACGCGGAAGAGGTTCGAGGTGTGGATGAGCCTGGCGGCCTGGTCGGCGATGGCCTTCACCAGCGCCGGGTGCGCGTGCCCCAGGCCGTTCACGGCGATGCCGGAGAGCGCGTCGAGGTAGCGCCTGCCCTCGGTGTCCCACAGCCAGGCCCCCTCGCCGCGGGCGAACGCCACGGGCTGGGGCGCATAGGTCTTCATGAGGTGGGCGGCAGTCATCGAGTGCCTCTCAGAAACGATAACGGCGGCCTGGCGCCGCCGTGCGTGGGAAGGAGGGAATTATCGGCAAATCCGCGGGGCGCCGCAACCGCGGTGCGGGCGGGGCGCGCTAGAATGCCGGTCCCTTGCCTGCACCCGGCCGCCGCGGGCGCCGCCCCCGGCCGAATCCCCATGTCCAACCCGCCCGAGGGCATCATCATCCAGGGCATCACGCGGGCCGGCCGCGCGTTCCGGCCCAGCGACTGGGCCGAGCGCCTGTGCGGCGTGCTCTCGACCTTCGGCGGGGACCAGCAGATGCGCTACTCGCCGCACGTGCGGCCCCTGCTCATGGACGGCGTGCGCTGCGTGTACGTGAGGCCGGAGCTGCGCGCCATCGAGCCGCGGGCGTACCGCTTCCTGCTCGACTTCGCGGCAGACAACGAACTGGTGGTGATCGATCCGACGCGGCCGCAGGCCTCGGCGGATTTCTGCCCGGTGCCCGGCGTCCAGCTGGCGCCGGGGGGCGGTGCGCCCCCGGGCGAGCCGCGCTAGGCGCGGCCGGCGAGCGCCTTGACCTGCTGGGCCAGCCGGCTCTTGTGGCGGGCGGCCTTGTTCTTGTGGATGATCTTCTTGTCGGCGATGCGGTCGATCGTCGAGACGTTCTCGTCGAGCGCGGCCTGCGCGGCCTTCGCGTCACCGGCGGCGATCGCGGTCCGCACCTTCTTGATGGCGGTGCGAAGGGCCGTGCGAAGGCCCATGTTCGCCGCGCGCTGCTTGGTCGCCTGGCGGGCACGCTTGGCGGCCTGCTTGGAATTGGCCATGTCGGGTCCTGGATGGGTCGGGTTCGAAAAGCGAAGCCTGATATTATACAAGGCTTGTCCTGTGAAAACAAAGCCCTAGCCTGCCCGAGGCATTTGCGGCCCGGCGCGGCCCCGGCGGCGCGACCGCGAGCATGAATCTCCTGAAGGCAGCCGCGTCGGTGAGCGCGATGACGCTGGTGTCGCGCATCACCGGCTTCATCCGGGACATGCTCCTCGCCATCGCGTTCGGCGCCGGCTTCGCGATGGACGCCTTCGTCGTCGCGTTCCGCATCCCCAACCTCCTGCGCCGGCTCTTCGCCGAGGGCGCGTTCTCGCAGGCGTTCGTGCCGATCCTGGGCGAGTACAAGGCGCGGCGCGGCGAGGAGGCCACCCGGGCGCTGGCCGCGCGGGTGCTGGGCTCGCTGTCGGTGGCCCTGCTCGCGGCGACGGCCGCGGGCGTGGTGGCCGCGCCGCTGCTCGTGTACGCGAGCGCCTGGGGCTTCGCGGCCGACGCGGACAAGTTCTCCCTCACGGTGACGATGCTGAGGATCTGCTTCCCCTACATCCTCTTCATCTCCCTCACGAGCTTCGCCTCGGGCATCCTCAACACCTGGGGCTCGTTCAAGGTGCCGGCCTTCACGCCCGTGCTCCTGAACCTCTCCTTCATCGGCTTCGCGCTCCTGGCCGCCCCCCACTTCCAGCGCCCCATCCTGGCCCTCGCCTGGGCGGTGTTCGCCGGCGGGGTGCTGCAGCTCGCGTTCCAGGTGCCTTTCCTCCTGCGCATCCGCATGCTGCCGCGGCCCGTCTGGGACCCGCGCGACGAGGGCGTGGCGCGCGTCCTGCGGCTCATGGCGCCGGCCGCGCTCGGCGTGTCGGTCGCGCAGGTGAGCCTGCTCGTCAACACCCACATCGCCTCGCGCCTGGGCGACGGGCCCGTCTCGTGGCTCTACTACGCGGACCGGCTGATGGAGTTCCCCTCCGCGCTGCTCGGCGTGGCGCTGGGCACCGTGCTGCTGCCCGCCCTCGTGAAGCACCACGGCAACCGGGACGAGGAGGCGTACTCGCGGCTGCTGGACTGGGGGCTGCGGTTCACCCTCGTGCTCGCGGCCCCCGCGGCCCTGGGCCTGGCGATGCTCGCCGTGCCGGTGACGGCGACGCTCTTCTGGCACGGCGAGTTCACCCGGCAGGACGTGTTCATGACGCGCTCGGCGCTGGTGGCCTACAGCGCGGGGCTGGCGGGCATCATCCTCGTGAAGGTGCTCGCGCCCGCCTTCTACGCGAAGCAGAACGTGCGCACGCCCGTGAAGGTGGCGCTCGCCACGCTCGCCGTGACGCAGGCGGCCAACATCGTGCTCGTGCCCTGGCTCAGGCACGCCGGCCTCGCCGCGGCCATCTCCATCGGCGCCACGTTCAACGCCGCCTGGCTCTGGTGGCTCATCCGGCGCTCCGGCGCCTGGCGTCCCGGGCCGGACTGGGGCGCCTTCCTCCTCAAGGTGGCCGTGGCGCTCTACCTCATGGGCGGGGCCATCTGGTACGCCATGGGCTCCGAGCAGTCGTGGTTCGCCATCCCCACGCCGGCGCGCGCGGGCAAGCTGGCGGCCGTCATCGCCCTGGGGGCGGTCGCGTACTTCGCGGCCCTGCGGCTCATGGGGTTCCGGCTCCACCACTTCTCGCGCCACGAATGAAGCTCGCCGTCGTCAGGGACCCGAAGCCCGGCGCGCCCGACGCCGTGGTCGCCATCGGCAGCTTCGACGGCGTGCACCGCGGCCACGGGGCCCTGCTCGCGCGCGTGACGCGGGAGGCTCGCGCCCGGGGACTCGTCCCCGCCGTGCTCACCTTCGAGCCATTGCCGCGGGAGCTGCTGTTCCCCGACCGCGCGCCACCCCGGCTCTCGACGCTCTCGGCGAAGCTGCATGCCTTCGCGGCGGCGGACATCGCCGTCGCGTACGTGTGCCGGTTCGACCGCGCCTTCGCGGCGCTCACCCCCGAGGCCTTCGCCTGGCGGCTGCGGCACCTGCACGGCGCCCGCCGCGTGCTGGTGGGGCACGACTTCCGGTTCGGGGCGCGGCGCGCGGGCGACGTGGCGTTCCTGAGCGCCGAGGGCGGCCGGCTCGGCTTCGAGGTGGAGGTCCTGCCCACCGTGGACGACGGCGAGGAGCGCGTCTCGAGCACGCGGGTGCGCGAGGCCCTGGCGGCCGGCGACCTCGACGGGGCCGCGCGCCTGCTCGGCCGCCCGTACGCGATCTGCGGGCGCGTCGTGCACGGCGCCAAGCTGGGCCGCAACCTCGGCTACCCCACCGCCAACATCGCCCTGCCGCCCGGGCGGCCGGTGATGACCGGGGTGTTTGCGGTAAGATGCGGCGGTGCGGCAACTCGCGGACTCGAGGGAGTGGCGAGCCTGGGATTCAAGCCGGTCGTGGCGGAAAACGGCCCGGCGACCCTGGAGGCCTTCCTCTTCGATTTCAGCGGCGACCTCTACGGGCGCCGCCTCTCCATCGAGTTCCTGAAGAAGCTGCGCGACGAGGCCAAGTTCGCCTCGATCGACGAGCTCGTGGCGCAGATCCGACGGGACTGCGACGCGGCGCGCGACTACTTCCGCCGGACGGGACCCTGATGGACGACGCCGCCAAGACCGACTACAAGACCACCCTCAACCTGCCCGACACCCCCTTCCCCATGCGCGGCGACCTCGCCAAGCGGGAGCCGGGGTGGGTGAAGGCCTGGCAGGAGACCGGCCTCTACGCCCGGCTGCGCGCCGCGTGCCGCGGCCGGCCGCTCTTCATCCTGCACGACGGCCCGCCGTACGCCAACGGCGACATCCACATCGGGCACGCCGTGAACAAGGTGCTGAAGGACATGGTGGTCAAGTCGAAGACCCTGGCCGGCTTCGACGCGCCCTACACGCCCGGGTGGGACTGCCACGGCCTGCCCATCGAGCACCAGATCGAGAAGAAGCACGGCCGCCACCTCGACGGCAACCAGGCCCGCGCCCTGTGCCGCGCCTACGCCGCCGAGCAGATCGAGCGGCAGAAGGCCGACTTCGTCCGCCTCGGGGTGCTGGGGGACTGGGAGCACCCGTACCGCACGATGGACTTCGCCACGGAGGCCGACGAGATCCGCGCTCTCGCCCGCATCTGGCAGAAGGGCCTGCTCTACCGGGGCCTGAAGCCCGTCAACTGGTGCATCGAGTGCGGCTCCGCCCTGGCCGAGGCCGAGGTCGAGTACGAGGACAAGACCTCCGCGGCCATCGACGTCGCCTTCGCGGCCGCCGACCCCGCGGCGGTGGCGCGCGCCTTCGGGCTCGCTTCTGCGCCCCGCGACCCGCGCGCGGTCATCTGGACCACCACGCCGTGGACGCTGCCGGGCAACCAGGCCATCGCCGCGCACCCCGGCCACGCCTACGAGCTGGTCGAGACGGCGCGCGGCACGCTCATCCTCGCGGCGGAGCTGCGCGAGGCGAGCCTCGCGCGCTACGGGCTGGAGGCATCGTCGGTGCTCGCGAGCGCGCCGGGCGAGCGCCTGGCCGGACTCGCCTTCCGCCATCCCTTCGAGCCGCGCGACGTGCCCCTGATCCTCGGCGAGCACGTCACGCTGGAGGCGGGAACGGGCCTCGTGCACACCGCGCCCGCGCACGGCGCGGAGGACTTCGAGGCGGGCGTGGCGTTCGGCCTGCCGCTGGACCAGCCGGTGGACGACCGCGGCCGCTTCAAGTCCTCGGTGCCGCACTTCGCGGGCCTGGGCGTGCGCGAGGCCGAGAAGCCGATCCTGGAGCGGCTGGCGGCGGAAGGCGCGCTCCTGAAGAACGAGCCGTTCCGCCACAGCTACCCCCACTGCTGGCGCCACAAGACGCCCATCATCTTCCGCGCCACCACGCAGTGGTTCATCGGCATGGACCGCCCGGGCGTCCCGGGGCCGGACGGCGCGCCGGGGCCGACGCTGCGCGAGAGCGCGCAGCGGGCCATCGCCGACACCACGTTCTACCCGGCCTGGGGCCGCTCGCGCATCGAGGCCATGATCGCCAACCGCCCCGACTGGACGCTCTCTCGCCAGCGCAACTGGGGCGTGCCGCTGCCGTTCTTCCTGGACCGGGAGACGGAGGAACTGCACCCGGATACCGCGCGCCTCGCGGAGGAGGCGGCGCGGCGCGTGGCGCAGGGCGGCATCGAGGCCTGGTTCGCGGCCACCTGCGAGGACTTCGGCGTGGACCCGCAGAAGTACCGCAAGCTCACCGACACGGTGGACGTGTGGTTCGACTCCGGCACCACCCACTTCTCGGTGCTGCGCGGGCTCGCCGGCCAGCGCTGGCCGGCGGACCTGTACCTCGAGGGCTCCGACCAGCACCGCGGCTGGTTCCAGTCGAGCCTGCTCACGAGCTGCGCGATGGACGGCCGGGCGCCCTACGGCTCGCTCCTCACCCACGGCTTCGTGGTCGACGGCCAGGGCCGGAAGATGTCCAAGTCCCTGGGCAACGTCATCGCGCCGCAGAAGGTCTCCGACACCCTGGGCGCGGAGATCATCCGCCTGTGGGTGGCCTCCACCGACTACTCGGGCGAGCTCTACCTCTCCGACGAGATCCTCAAGCGGGTCGTGGAGAGCTACCGCCGCATCCGCAACACCCTGAGGTTCCTGCTCGCCAACACGGCCGACTTCGACGCCTCCCGCGACCTCCTGCCGCCGGGCGAGTGGCTGGAGATCGACCGCTACGCGCTGGCGATGACCCGCGAGATGGCCGGCGCGGCGGCGGCCGACTACGCGCGCTTCGAGTTCCACCTCGTGGCGCAGCGCATCCAGACGTTCTGCTCCGAGGACCTCGGCGGCTTCTACCTCGACATCCTCAAGGACCGCCTCTACACCTGCCGCCGCGACTCGCGGGCGCGCCGCTCGGCGCAGTCTGCGCTGCACCACGTGACCCAGGCGCTGCTGCGGCTCATGGCCCCCATCCTCTCGTTCACGGCCGAGGAGGCGTGGGCCGTCCTGCACCCCGGCGGCGACGAGAGCGTGTTCTTCCACACCTGGGAAGGCGTGCTGCCCGCCGGCGACGGCGAGGAGCCGCTCCTCGCCAAGTGGCGACGCATCCGGGAGATCCGCGCCGTGGTGCAGAAGAGCCTGGAGGAGCTTCGCCGGTCGGGCGGCATCGGCTCGTCGCTGCAGGCGGACGTCTCGCTCGCCGCGCCCGAGGGCGACCGCGCGCTGCTCGAGAGCCTCGGCGAGGACCTGCGCTTCGTCCTCATGACCTCCACCGTCCGCCTGGAGTCCGGGGGCGCGCTCGCCGTGCGCGTGGCCCCCAGCCCGCACGCCAAGTGCGAGCGCTGCTGGCACTACCGCGAGGACACCGGCGCGGACGCGCGCCACCCGTCCCTCTGCGGGCGCTGCGTCTCCAACGTCGAGGGGCCCGGCGAGGAACGGCGGCATGCCTGACCGGCGGCCCGCCCCCTGGACGCGGTGGCTGCTGCTCTCGGCGGCCGTGGCCGCCGCCGACCTCGCCACCAAGGCATGGGTGAGCGCCGCGTTCCGGCCCGGCGACGTGCACGTCGTGACGCCGTTCCTGAACCTCGTGCTCTGGCACAACCCCGGCGCCGCCTTCAGCTTCCTCGCGGGCGCGGGCGGCTGGCAGCGCTGGTTCTTCGTGGGCGTCACCGTCGCCGTGGGTGCGGTCCTGCTCGCCATGCTGCGCCGCCAGGGCGCCAACCGCCTCCTGGCCCTCGCCCTCGCGCTCGTGCTGGGCGGCGCGGCCGGCAACCTCTGGGACCGCCTGCGCCTGGGCCACGTCGTCGACTTCATCCAGATCCACGCGGGGGGGTACTATTGGCCCGCGTTCAACGTCGCCGACTCCGCCATCACGGTCGGCGTGGCGCTCATCCTCTGGGACGGCCTGCGCGAGACGCGCGCCGGGCGGCCCCGGCCCGAGGGGCGCTGAACGTCCCGAGACCGCGACCCCGACATGACCGCTTCCATCGAGATCGTCCTCGCCAAGCCGCGCGGGTTCTGCGCCGGCGTCGACCGCGCCATCGCCATCGTCGAGCGGGCACTCGAGATGCACGGCGCCCCCATCTACGTGCGCCACGAGATCGTCCACAACAAGTTCGTGGTCGACGACCTGCGCGCCAAGGGCGCGGTCTTCGTCGAGGAGCTTGCCGACGTGCCGGCCGGCGGCACCGTGATCTTCTCGGCGCACGGCGTCTCGATCGCGGTGCGCCGCGAGGCCGAGGCGAGGGGTCTTCGCGTCTTCGACGCCACCTGCCCGCTGGTGACCAAGGTCCACGCCGAGGTCGCCCGCATGCGGGAGCACGGCCGCGAGGTGGTGATGATCGGCCACGAGGGGCACCCCGAGGCCGAGGGCACGATGGGACAGTCCGAGACGGGGATGTACCTGGTCGAGAGCGAGGCGGACGTCGCGGGCCTCCAGGTGAGGGACCCGGCGAACCTCGCCTACGTGACGCAGACCACGCTGTCCATCGACGACGCGGCCCGCATCGTCGCGGCGCTGCGGGCCCGCTTCCCCGCCATCGTCGGCCCGAAGAAGGACGACATCTGCTACGCCACGCAGAACCGGCAGGACGCGGTGAAGTTCATGGCGCCGCGCTGCGACGTCGTCATCGTGGTGGGCTCGCCCAACAGCTCGAACTCCAACCGGCTTCGCGAGGTCGCCGAGAACCTCGGGCGGCGCGCCTACCTGGTGGACCGTGCCGAGGAGATCCGCCCCGAGTGGATCGCCGGGGCGCGCACGCTGGGCGTCACGGCCGGCGCTTCGGCCCCCGAGGTGCTGGTCCAGGCGGTGATCGCCCGGCTGCGGTCGCTGGGCGCGGCGAGCGTGCGCGAGCTCGAGGGCATCACCGAGGGCGTGACCTTCCCGCTGCCCAAGGCGATGGGGAAGGCCGCGCCCGGGGCCTGAGCCGGGCGGCTAGCCCATCCCGCCCTGTGCCGGCTTCCGGCGCGTCGCGTCGGGTGCCGGCGGGCGATACGAGGGCTTGGGCGGCTCGTACTTCGCGTCCGCCCGCAGCCCGACGCACCTCGTCTTCCTGCCCGCGCCCTCCATGCGGAAGCCCGGCGCGCACTTCTGCACGCAATAGGCCTCGCGCATGACCTCCGTCTTCCGGCAGGTGTCGAGCGAGGTGCGAAGCCGCTGCTGCGGCTCGTAGGACGGGTTGCGCTGCCCGAGGGCGGCGGTCGGCAGGACCGCCGCCACGAGCGCCGCGAGGAACGCCGCGCGGGCCGGGCTCATCGCTGGATCAGCTCGCGCCACGAGATGCGCCGCGCCGCGCCGCCGCCGCCGCCGATGTTCACCGCGAACGGCGTCTTGGTGCCCGTCGCGCCCGTGGCGATGCCCTTGAACACGCCGCTGGGCAGCCGCACCACCACCAGGCCCACCGTGATCTGGCCGGTGAACTTCTGGCCCGCCTGGTTGAGCGCGGAGGACTGCACGTACGTGCCGTTCTTGTAGTTGAACTGGTAGATCCACGAGTCGCCGCCCACCGCGCAGGCGCTGTTGTTCGGCACGTTGGTCACCACCAGGAGCGTGCCCTGCACGAGCTGCACGTCGAGGTTCACGCGCTCGCCCGGCGAATCGCCGCCCGGGTTGAAGTCGAGGAACCAGCCGTCCTGGGTCGCCCAGTCCACCGCGTTGTTGGTGGTCGTGCGCGAGCTCGGGCCGCTGGGGACGATGAGGTTCTGCACCACGTTGGCCGCGCGGAAGTTGGGATAGGTGCCGCCCTTGTCCTTGATCGCGTAGAGCGACTGCTGGTAGGCCCACTGGTTGGGCGGCGTGAGCGAGGCCGGGTCGACCAGGTCGTCCAGGCCCAGGTAGCGCCCGGTGCCCACGTAGACCACGCGGTTGCCGTCGATGAGGGCGAGCTCCATGCGCGCCGTGATCGACTGCGGCTTGCCGCCCGCGTCCCGCAGCTGGGCGAGCAGCCCCACGCTTCCCGTCTGCAGGTCGAAGCGGAAGACGTTGCCGTAGAGGTCGCCGCCGTAGACGTAGCGCGCCGTGTTGTCGATCGAGAAGTTGTCCGCGAACGCCGAGATGTGGTTCAAGCCCGACGGCGTGGCGGGCGTTCCCTCGCCCGTGTCGATCTTCTGCAGGATGGTGCCCGAGGCGAGGTCCACCACGAACAGGAAGCCGCGGCCCGAGCCCGGGGAGACGTTGTTGAGCCCGGAGGTGAGCAGCGCCACCCACTTCCCGTCGATCGCGCGCTTGGTGATGACGGGGTTGGCGTGCGTGAAGCCGATGTCGGGGTCGCTCACCTTGCAGAGCGTCGCGTCGGAGCAGATCTCCCACAGCACCGTCGGCGAGGTGGGGTTGGTCACGTCGAGGGCGTAGTAGCCGCGCCCGCCGGTGTTCAGGCCGGCGACGAGCACCGTCTTCCAGGCGCCGCCGAAGTAGGCGTCCATCACTTCCGGCGAGCCGTCGACGTTGAACTCGTGGGTCACCGTCCAGTTCTCGGTGGCCAGGCGGTGGAGCTTGGGCATCACGATCCGCGGCACGTACGCCCACATCTCCTGGCCCGTGTCGCCGTTGAGGGCGTGCAGCATCCCGTCGTTGGCGGCGATGAAGAGCGTGGCCTGGCGCGAGGCGTTGGCGATCTTGAAGTCCGCGTAGGTGGGGGTGACGGCGTCCGTCCAGCCGAAGCGCGGCGCCTTCATGAAGGCGGGCGTGGCGTTCACCGGGTCGCCCAGGATGTGCTCGCGGGCGCGGAACGGCGGGCTCACCTCCGGAGAGGAGAAGGCCTCGTCGCCCCGCCAGCCGCGCAGCCAGCTCACGAGCCGGTCGCCGTTGTTGGCCACGGCCTTCTGGGCGGCGGTGAGGAGCGCGCACTGCGAGAACGCGGTGCACTTGGTGTCGAAGTAGGGCCGCTCGGCGGCGATGGCGCCCACTGCGGAATTGGAGAGGCTGGTGTACGTGAAGGGCTTGCGCTTGCCGCCGGCCGACTCGTCGATCGTGAAGATGTCGCGGGAGTCGCTGCTGTCCGTGGTGCGGCCGTCCAGGAGGGCCTGCGCCGACCAGACGATCGCGGGCAGCACGTTCCCCGACGTGGTGTCGATGCGCTGCGCGACGATCTCGCCGTCCCACTTCACCGTGCGGAAGGTCGAGCTGTAGATGTAGTTGTCCGTCTCGGTGATGTTCGGGCTCGAGGTCGCCGACGCCGCGGCGGCGGCCGTCTGGATGTTGAGCGCGGCGAGGGCGCCCTGCAGGCCCTGCGTGAGCGAGTTGGGGTCGCTCGCGCTGAAGTACTTGCCGCGGCCGTTCACGGCGGCGTGCCACAGGTCGTCCAGGGTGCTCGGGGCGTTGGACGACGGCACCGGCCAGTTGCAGGTGCCGGAGGTCCACGAGCAGGCGTTGTTGGTGCCCGCCTTGATCTTGGCGAAGTCGCCCGTGAGGGCGGTCTCGTAGTCGGACTGGTAGTCCATGAAGCCCTCGAGGCCCAGGCCCAGGGTGAACGTCACCATGTGCTGCGCGGGGTTCTGGTCGCGCGCGGAGGTGGGCACGTTGTTCTGCGACACCGGCCCGGAGGTGCGAAGGTCCGTCTTGTAGTAGTACGCCGCCACGTCCGCGAGCGTGTTGGACGCGCCGTTCAGCCCCCCGTCGTAGGCCCCGTAGGCCCGCGTGGTGTAGCCGCTGTTGGAGTTGTCCTGGTTGCCGATGGACGAGAAGCTGTCGTTCCAGTAGCCGTCCGTCGTGAGCAGCGCGAAGTTCTGCTGGCACGAGTACTCGATCGGGTCGGGCGACATGCCCGAGTTGATGCCGCTCGTCTCGCCGGCGTAGTAGCGGCCCACCCGGTGCAACGCGGTGCGGTTGGGCGTGCTGCCGTTCGTGTCCTGCTGGTACAGGAGCTTGTACCAGGCCTCCTTCTGGGTGGAGTCGAACTTCGAGACCCCGATGTACTTGTCGGAGGTGACCGGGCTGTTGGGGTTGATGGTGATGAACCCGATGCGGAAGCGGTCGTCGATGGGCAGGAACGCGCGCCCGGTGGCCGTCTTCATGAGCGCCATGCGCGTGCGGTAGTAGGTCCACCAGTTGGCGAAGTTCTGGATCTCCTCGGCGTACGTGCACGAGGCGGCCGCGGCGCAGTCGGTGCGAAGGGAGTCCGCCCCCTTCGGGTAGGTCGCCGTGGTGGGCACGATGTCCACGCGCGTGAAGCGGCCGTAGCGCGGATAGCGGTAGGAGCCGATGTTGAACTTCTTCTGGCAGCGCGGCGAGCCGCCCGAGTTGCCGGACACCACGGCGGTGGTGGTGGCGTCCGAGGACGACTTGCACCAGCGCAGTGGCGCCGGGATGGTGTTGGGCGACCCGGGCGCGGCGCCGGCCGCGGTGGCCAGGGCGCAGTTCACGAGGTTCGCGTCGCTGCAGTACTCGTTCGGCGCGATGTCGAAGTAGTGCGCATTGGAGGAGTTGATGAGCTCCTTGTTCCAGTAGTCCTTGGTGGGGTAGCCGACGTTCGCCCCGGTGGTGCCCCAGTAGAGGAAGTAGTTCGTGGTCGCCGCGAAGGGGGAGACGTTGTGGACGCCGTTCTTGCGGCACTTGGCCGGGTTGGTGAGGTCGGCGCCCGACGGGCTGGAGACGTTGCAGTACACCACCTCCTTGAAGCCGTTCTTGAGGTTGGTGTTGCCCCCGCCCAGGTAGGCGTCGTCGCTCGCGGCGTTGGGGTTGGCGTCGCCCAGGCTCACGCCCTGCGAGTCGATCGCCGGGGCGTAGGTGATGTTGGGGTTGTACCAGATCTTGTTGAAGAGCGAGGCGTAGAAGGGCGCCTCCCCGTACTCCGTCGGCGCGGTGTTCGAGGAGCTGTTGGGGTCTCCCGAGTTGCCGCACTGCCAGCCGCTGCTGCTGCTGGTGCCGCCGGGGCCCGAGCACGAGGAGGAGGAGCACCTCTTGCAGTTGTACAGCGTGCTGCCGCCGCTCGTGCGGAAGACCTGGTCCGGCATGTAATTCCACGCCATGGAGCCGGAGTCGTCCAGGACGTACATCATGTTGGGCAGCACCGCGTCGGAGGGCGAGTTCGCGAGCGGCACGTTGGCGAGGTCGGCGAGCTCCGCATTGGCCTGGCGCAACGGGACGAGACCCGTCACGGCGACGGCCGCGAGCACGGAGAGGAGCCTTCGGATTCGGAGGGTGGTGGACATGCGGATCGCTCCCGGGAGTGAGGCGCCTGTTGGGTTTAGATGCTCACGAGCACGCTGGTCTGGATGACGCTCACCGTGTTGCGTGGGCCGTCGACGCGCGTCGTGATGCGGTAGTAGAGCTGCGGGGTGCCGACGAACTGCGGCGCGCCGACGGCCATGCTGCCGCCGGAGGCCGCCGCGCTCGCGGCGAAATAGAGGGCGCACTCGTTCGACACGCCGGCGTTGGCGCCGTTGTAGGGCGTGTCGGGCTGCGTGCACATGCGGTGGATCACGTAGCGCACGCGGTTGCCCGAGGCGTCCGGCGCCCCGCCGTTCACCGAGACCGCGTCCGCCCAGCTCGCCTCCTCGAACCAGTTGGGCTCGATCACGGGGCGCGAGGAGTAGTAGCCCTGGGCCGTGTTGGTCGTCTGCAGCGTCGGGCCCGAGCTGTTGTCCTGCAGCCACTTCACGGCGTCCTGCGTGCCGCGGTCGGCGACCATGATGGCGGCCTGCTTGAAGGCCATGTTGCCGGCGACGACCAGGCCCGTGTCGACCGAGCGCATGAGCGCGACGCCCGCCAGCGTCATCGCCACCAGGACGATGAGCGCGATGAAGAGGACGATGCCTTCCTGCGCGCGGCGCATCACTCGCCCGCCGGCGCCGTTTCGGGGGATTCGGATGTTCGTCATGGCCGGATCTCGATCGGGGTCGGGGGTCAGGCGGCCTGCGGGAACCAGACCATGTTGCGGATGGGCACCATCACCTCGAAGGTGCGGTACCGGTAGCACTGCCAGTTGGCCGGGTCCGCCAGGGACACGTCCACGGCGACGGGCGGGTTGGGCGTCATCCACGTCGGGTTGGCCGTCGTCGTCTCGCACACGCCGGTGACCGGGTTCACGCGCTCGGGCGTGGCGCTGCGCGCCGTGATGACGAGGCGGATGGCGATGACCTTGGCCCAGTCCGGGCCCGTGGCCGCGGCCGGCATGCTGTCGGACCACTGGTCGTTGGCGACGGCCGTGTTGACGGTGGCGCTGGTCACGGCGTCCGCGGCGATGCGGCCGTCCGCGTTTCCGTCGAAACCGTACTGGGCCTGGAGCTGCACCACGCCGTCGGCCAGCGCGAAGGTGGCGTTGGGCGCGCCGGGCGTGAGCTCGTTGATGGCCACCAGCTGGTTGTTCTGGATGGCGTAGGTCACGACCGTGGGGGCCGCCCCGATGTTGTACAGGCGCCCGCCCGTGCCGGTGGCCGGGTTCCACGAGTTGTACGAGATGTTGTTGGGAGCGGGCAGCCCGCCAGGCCGGTTGTAGTCGGCCGGGATGTTCGCGCCCTCCTGGTTCTGGTAGTTCCCGCTGTTGTGCACGACGTTGTCGGAGTTGCCGGGGTTGCCGGGGATCTCCGTCGCCTGCGCGAGCGTGCAGGGCTGGCCCGACTCGGCGGCGACGATGAGGTCGCCCGGGTTGAAGCCGAAGCGGTTGTCCACCTTGTACACCGCGGACGGCGACGGCATGGATTGCGTGAGCTTGGCCGGCGCCATGAAGAGGTCGGAGTTGCCGAAGGCGATGCGGACGCGGTCGGGCGCGCCGGCCAGGCCGTTGATGATCTCCACCGGCACGAGCTTGAACTGGATGGGGGAGGCGCCCGGCTCGTACCAGCCGTTGATGGAGCAGCCCAGCAGCGGCATGTAGTTCAGGCCGTAGCCGGCCATGCGCACGTCGCGCTCGATCTGGAAGAGGCCGAACACGCCGTTCTGCTGCGCGTCGCTGCCGCCGGTGGTGGTGCGCTTCTGGCCTTCCGAGACCGCGAAGACCTGGAAGATGACGACCGTGCCGATGAGGCCGATCAGCACGCCCACCATCAGCTCGACGAGCGTGAAGCCTCGGGAAAGGCGGGGGGATTTGCCGATTCTCATGGAAATGTCCCGGCGTGATCTCAGGGATCGCTGATGAACGCGATGGCGGTGTGGTTGCTCACGGCGACCGCGTCGGGTGCCTTCCAGCGCAGCGTCACCGTCACCTGGCGCCCCCCGGAGGCGGGCGTGGCGATCACCACGTCGGGCCCGTAGGTGGTCGAGCCGGGCAGCAGCGTGTTCACCTTCTGGACCCAGCGCTGGGCGGGCACCGACGCGGTGCTGCCGTTCGCCATGGCGAAGGTCGCCACGTTGGAGTAGTTGGC
This sequence comes from Pseudomonadota bacterium, assembly GCA_029781595.1. Classification (GTDB taxonomy): domain Bacteria; phylum Pseudomonadota; class Gammaproteobacteria; order Burkholderiales; family Usitatibacteraceae; genus FEB-7. The sequence goes on from JAKOWJ010000034.1 coordinate 24,899, forward strand.
GCCGCGGTCGACCCAGATCTCGCTGATGAGCTCGTTGGCGAGGAACGCGGCCTCGGAGCGGTAGCGGGCGTTGGAGACGTTGCTCGTGGCCACCGCCTGCATCGCCACCAGGGCAAGGATGCCGAGCGAGAAGATGAGGATGCCGATGAGGGCCTCGAGGAGGACCACGCCCTGCTGGCCGGAGGGGTTCTTTGCCATGGCCGCTCCTAGTTGCACGCGCGCGGGTCGCCCGCGGCCACCTTGGGATCGCACAGGCGGATCGCCCCGCCCGGCGGGATGAGGATGCGCAGGTTGCGGCGGTCCGCGACCACGGGGATCAGCGGATTGTCGATGTCCACCTGCGTGAGCACCGGCGAGGCGTCGGCGTTGGGGATGATGCGTCCCAGCGCGCTGAAGGTGACGGTGTTCGCGTCGCCGGGCGTGGGCGTGACCGTCGCGTTGGGCGAGCCCTCTTCGGCGGCGCGAAGCTGGATGGGCGTGCCGTCCGGGTCCAGGAAGGGATTCACGCGCCACTGCGTGGTGGGCGCGTTGTCCAGCTTGAACTGCATGGCGACGTTGCGGCGGATGGCCTCGTTCTTGGCCGTCTGCAGGCCGTTCAGGATCGACTCGGCGGCCGTGCGGATCTGGGTGTTCTGGATCCAGGTGCTGTAGGCGGGCAGGCCCATCGCGAAGAGGATCCCGACGATCGCGATCGAGACCATGATCTCGATGAGGGTGATGCCCGACTGGGCCGCGCGGCTCATGTCAGCAGGAGCCCTTGCGGGTCACCCAGCAGTTGGCCGGCATGGCCGCGGGCGCCCATCCGGCCGCCGTGGCGGTCGTCTGCCGGTTGTTCTGCTCGTTGATCGTGAAGACGAACCCGACCACCCGCCCGCCCGTGCCCGTGGCGGTGGCCACGTAGGTCTGGCCGCCCGAGACGCAGGTGAAGGTGAAGTTCTGCGCGAGGGCCGGCGCCGCGGCGCCGCAGTTGCCGAGCGCGCCGCCGTCGTAGGTGCGGTTGTCCTGGAACCACTGCTCCATGCGCACGCGCAAGTCCGAAAGGCCCGTGTGGGCCTCCACGAGCTGGCTGCGCAGGATGTGGTCCGTGTACATCGGCACGGCGATGGCGGCCAGCACGGCCACGATCGCGACGACGATCAGCAGTTCCACCAGGGTGAAGCCGGATGCTTTCTTCATGGGAGCCCTCCAGGACGATTCGGATGTTAGGTGCCCCGCCCCGGGCCCGCCACTCGGCCCGACGCGAGGCGCGGGACGGCCGACGAACGGCCGGGCGGCCCCGCGGCGCCTCCCGCCGGCCGGCCCTCCGGGCCTCGCGGGCGGCGCCCTGCCACGGTATAATGCCCGACTCGCGTGCTGTTGTAGCTCAGCTGGTAGAGCAACTGATTCGTAATCAGTAGGTCGGTGGTTCGAATCCACTCAACAGCACCATCGATTCCTGCCGGGCGGCCGCGCCTTCTCGCCGGCCGCGAGGCGCCCCCGGGGGCTCCCTCCCCCTCCCCCCTGAGGAGCGTCCATGCCCCTGACGGTCCAGGAAATCCTCGACGACAAGGCCGGGCACGGCGGCCGCACGCACGGCGTCGCCCCCGACGCGCCCGTGCGAGAGGCCGTGGCGACCATGGTCCGCGAGGACATCGGGTCCGTCGTGGTGCTGGAGGACGGCGCGCTCGTGGGCATCCTCACGCTTCGCGAACTCCTGCGCGGGCTCGAGAGCCTGGGGCCGCGCCTGCTCGACGCGACGGCCCGCGAGGTGATGAACCCGCAGCCGGCCGTCGTCCACCCCGAGGACCCGGCCGACGGCCTGCGCACGCTCATGACCGACCGCCACGTGAGCCACGCGGCCGTCGTGCGCGACGGCAAGCTCGCGGGCATCGTCTCGTTCCACGACATCGCGAGGAGCGCGGTGAAGGACGTGGCCTTCGAGAACCGGCTCCTCAAGCAGTACATCAAGAACTGGCCGCGGTAGCTCCGGTCCCGCCCTAAGTCTCGAAGGCGCGCGACTGCCCGCCCCACGGCAACCCCACCGCCGAGTCCGTCGCGCCCTCCTCGAACCGGCTCCTCAAGCAGTACATCAAGAACTGGCCGCGGTAGCTCCGGCTAGCTCAGGAAGAGGCGGTACGCGGGATTGCGCGTCTCGTCCGCGTAGTCGTAGCCCAGGTCGCGCAGGAAGCGGCGGAAGGCCGCGCCCTCCTTCTGCGGCACCTGCAGGCCCACCAGCACGCGCCCCACGTCGGCACCGTGGTTGCGGTAGTGGAACAGGGAGATGTTCCAGCCCGAGCCCATGTGCGCGAGGAAGTTCATGAGCGCGCCGGGCCGCTCCGGGAACTCGAAGCGGTAGACGCGCTCGCCCGACCGCACGGGCGCGTGCCCGCCCACGAGGTGGCGAACGTGGAGCTTGGCCATCTCGTTGTCCGAGAGGTCCACGGCCGCCAGTCCCGCGCGCCGCAGCTGCGCGATGAGGCGGTCGGTCTCCTCGCGCCCCGACACGGACACGCCGATGAACACGTGCGCCTCGGCCGGGTCGGCCATCCGGTAGTTGAACTCGGTCACGTTGCGCTTGCCCAGCAGCCCGCACAGGGCGCGGAAGCTCCCGGGCCGCTCCGGGATCGTCACGGCGAGGACCGCCTCGCGGTGCTCGCCCAGCTCGGCGCGCTCGGCCACGAACCGCAGCCGGTCGAAGTTCATGTTGGCGCCGCAGGCGATGGCGACGACCGTCCGGCCCTTCAGGTGCCGCCGCGCCAGCCAGCGCTTGGCGCCGGCGAGCGCGAGCGCCCCGGAGGGCTCGACGACCGTCCGCGTGTCCTCGTAGATGTCCTTGATCGCGGCGCAGATCTCGTCGGTGTCCACCAGCACCATCTCGTCGACCAGCGCCTTGCACAGGCGGAAGGTCTCGCGGCCGACCTGCCGCACCGCCACGCCGTCGGCGAAGATGTTCACGTGCGGCAGCGTCACGCGCCGGCCCGCCCGGAGCGAGGCCGTCATCGCGTTGGAGTCCTCCGGCTCCACGCCGATGATGCGCGTGCGCGGCTGCAGCCGCTTCACGTACGCCGCGATGCCGGCGATGAGCCCGCCGCCGCCCACGGGCACGAAGATGGCGTCCACGGGCCGCTGGTGCTGGCGCAGGATCTCCATGCCGATGGTCCCCTGGCCGGCGATCACCAGCGGGTCGTCGTAGGGGTGGACGAACGCGAGCCCGCCCTTGCGCGCCAGCGCCTTCGCGTGCTGCGCGGCCTCGTGGTACGAGTCGCCGTGCAGGACCACCTTCGCGCCGCGCGCCGACACGGCCGAGACCTTGATCCGCGGCGTGGTGACGGGCATCACGATGGTGGCGGTGGTGCCGAGCTTCTGCGCCCCCAGCGCCACGCCCTGGGCGTGATTGCCGGCGCTCGCGCAGATGACGCCGCGGGCGAGCTGGTCCGGGCGCAGGTGCGCCATCTTGTTGTAGGCGCCGCGCAGCTTGAACGAGAAGACGGGCTGCTTGTCCTCGCGCTTGAGCAGGACGTGGTTGCCCGTCCGCCGGGAGATGGCGGGGGCGGGCTCCAGCGGGCTTTCGATGGCCACGTCGTAGACGCGGGCCGAGAGGATCCTGCGCAGGTAATCGGTTTCCATGGTCCTTCCTGACCGCAAGAATACCAATATATGATTCGCGGGATGGACCAGGACGCGCTGAAGAAGGCCGCCGCGGAGGCGGCGCTCGCCTTCGTCGAGGACGGCATGATGGTGGGCGTGGGCACCGGCTCGACGGTGAACCATTTCATCGCGGCGCTGGCGGCGCGCCGCTTCGACCTCGCCGGCACCGTTTCCAGCTCCGAGGCGAGCGCGGCCCGGCTTCGCGCCGCCGGCATCCCCGTCCTGGAGCTCAACGCCACCGACGGCTGCGACGTCTACGTGGACGGCGCCGACGAGGTGACGGGCGCCCTGGCGATGATCAAGGGCGGGGGCGGCGCGCTCACCCGCGAGAAGATCGTCGCGCAGGCGAGCCGGCGCTTCGTGTGCATCGCCGACGCCTCCAAGCTGGTGGAGCGGCTGGGGAAGTTCCCGCTGCCGGTGGAGGTGATCCCGATGGCGAGGAGCCTCGTGGGGCGCGCCCTCGTGGGGCTCGGCGGCCGGCCGGTGCTGCGCGAGGGCGTGGTCACCGACAACGGCAACCTGATCCTCGACGTGCACGGCCTCGACATCGCCGACCCCGCGGGCCTGGAGTCCGAGATCAACCAGCTGCCGGGCGTGGTGACCAACGGGATCTTCGCGCGGCGGCCGGCCGACGTGCTGCTGCTCGCGGCTCCCGGGGGCGTGCGGCGCCTGGACCGCCCCTGAGCCGTCACGCCTGCGTCACAATGAGCCGATAGCATCAGCCATCCGGCGCCCGGCGCGACCGGGCGCCCCGCGAGGGAAAGCCCCCCAGCCATGTCCATGAACACCCAGGAACACACCTCGAAGCGCTACGACGCCGAGCTCGAGACCGTGCGCTCGCGCGTGCTGCAGATGGGCGGCCTCGTCGAGACGCAGATCACCGCGGCCATCGAGGCGCTCACCTCCGGCAACCTGCAGCTCGCCGAGCAGACGATCGCCAACGACCACCGCGTGAACGCCCTCGAGGTGCAGATCGACGAGGACTGCGCCCACATCATCGCCCGCCGCCAGCCGGCCGCGCAGGACCTGCGGATGATCATGACGGTCATCAAGATGATCACGGACCTCGAGCGCATCGGCGACGAGGCCGAGAAGATCGCGCGCATGACCAAGCTCATCTACTCGGCCGAGCGGCTGCTGCTGCCGCGCTTCGGCGAGATCAAGGTGGCCGCGGGCTACGCCCTGGAGATGCTCAAGAAGTCGCTGGACGCCTTCGCGCGCGTGGACATCACGTCGGCCGCGTCGGTGGTGAAGCAGGACAGGCTGCTGGACGAGCAGTTCCGCGGCATCATGCGCCAGCTCATCACCTTCATGATGGAGGACCCGCGCACCATCTCCACCTCCATCGAGATCCTGTTCGTGGCCAAGGCGCTCGAGCGCATCGGCGACCACGCCAAGAACATGAGCGAGTACGTGGTCTACCTGGTGAAGGGCAAGGACGTGCGCCACATCACCGCGGAGGAGTTCGACCGGGAGACTTCCTCGGACTAGCGGCGCCGGCGCCGGGAAGGCCGCCCGCGGGCGGCCTTCTTCATTCCCCGCCCGCGCCCCTAGGACTTGGGCACGTACCCCTGCGCGGTGTCGGCGCCCTCGCCGAAGAAGTGCCGGCGCATCTGCTCCTCGAGGTACTTGCGGGCGCGGGGATCGGCGAGGTTCAGCCGGTTCTCGTTCACGAGCATCTTCTGCAGCTCGAGCCACTGCTTCCACGCCTCCTTGGACACGCCCTCCCAGAGCTTCTTGCCCAGCTCGCCGGGGTAGGGGGGAAAGTCCAGGCCCTCGGCCTCGCGGCCGAGCTTGATGCAGTTGACCATGCGTGCCATCAGAGTTCCTTCGTGAAGATCTTGGAGCGTCGCTCGTAATTGTAGAGGGATTGCTTGCGCCCCGGCAGCCTCGCGAGGTCCGCCTCGGCGAAGCCGCGCTCGAGGAACCAGTGCGTGGTGCGCGTGGAGAGCACGAAGAGCGAGCGCAGCCCGGCCGCCCGCGCCCGCGCCTCGGCGAACGCGAGCAGGCGCTCGCCGCGGCCGCCGTCGCGGTAGAAGGGGTTCACCGCCAGGCACGCGAGCTCGGCGGTGCGCTCCTCGGGGAAGGCATAGAGCGCCGCGCAGCCCAGGATGTTGCCGCCGCCCTCGATCACGAAGAAGCGGTCGATCTCGCGCTCGAGCTTGTCGCGCTCGCGGCGCACCAGCACCCCCTGCTGCTCCAGCGGCTCGATGATCTGCACGATGCCGGCGATGTCGGCGTGGGTGGCGTCGCGGATCACCTCGGGCGACTCGGGCACGACCATGGTGCCGATGCCGTGGTGGGTGAAGAGCTCGATGAGCAGCGCCCCGTCCACGTGGCGGCTGATGAGGTGCGCGCGCTTCACGCCCTCCGAGCAGGCCTTCACCGCGCACGGCATGTAGATGCGCACGTCCTCCGCGAGGCCCCCGTTGCGCTCGACGAGCTCGCCGGCCTGCTTCACCGTGAGCTCGGAGAGCAGGCGCCCCCTCGCGTCGTGCGCGCCCGAAGTCTCCGTGAGGAAGATGAGCTTGTCCGCCCCCAGGGCGATCGCCGTGGAGGTGGCCACGTCCTCCAGCGTGCAGTTGAAGACGTCGCCCGTGGGCGAGAAGCCCACCGGCGAGATGAGCACCACCTCGTGGTCGTCCAGGCGGCGCCGGATGCCCTCGGCGTCGATCTTGCGCACTTCGCCCGTGTGCCCGAAGTCGACGCCGCCCACCACGCCCACCGGCTTGGCGGTGACGAAGTTGCCGGACGAGACGCGGATGTCCGCGCCCCACATGGGGCTGTTGGCGAGCTCCATGGACAGGAGCGCCTCCATCTCCACGCGCACGATGCCGTTGGCCTCCTTCACGCAGGAGAGCGCCCGGGCGTCGGTCACGCGCCGGTTGCCCGCGTAGCGCGGCTCGACGCCGTGCTGGCGCATCTGCTCCTCGATCTGCGGGCGGGCGCCGTGCACCAGCACCACGCGCACCTCCAGGCTCACGAGCACGTTGATGTCGTGCGTGAGCTGCTGGAACTCGCCGTCGGCGAGCACCTCGCCGCCGAAGGCGATGACGAAGGTGGCCCCGCCCCACTGGTGGATGTAGGGCGTGGCGGACCGGAACCACTTCACGAAGGCTTCGGTCTTGGGCTCGGCGCGCTTGGCCATGCGGGGCTCGGGTGGGGACGAGGGGCGGATTCTACCGGCGGAAGTCGCCCCACAGCGCCTGCATCGCGGCCAGCGCCGCCAGGGGGGCGGTCTCGGTGCGCAGCACGCGCGGGCCCAGCGACAGGGCGCGGAAACCCACCGTGAGGGCGATGTCGGCCTCGCGCTCGGAGAGTCCTCCCTCGGGGCCCACCAGCAGCTCCACGGGGCCCGCGGGGGCCTCCAGCCCGGCCAGGGGTTCGCCGGCGCCCGGCAGCAGCACCCAGCGCGCGGCCGTCGTCGGCGCCGCCGCCCAGTCGCGGAAGGCCGCGGTGGGGCGCAGCGCCGGCACGATGTCGCGCCCGCACTGCTCGCAAGCGGCCACGACCACCCGCTGCCAGTGGGACTCGCGGCGCGCGGCGCGGTCGCCGGACAGGCGCACGACGCTGCGCTCGCAGACCACGGGCTGGATCCAGGCCACGCCCAGCTCCACGGCCTTCTGAAGGATCCAGTCCATCTTGTCGGCTTCCGGAAGGCCCTGGACGAGCCCCACTTCCAGGGGCGACTCGCGCCCGGCGTCGCGCAGCGCGCCGGTCTTCACGTCCACGCGGCCGCGGTCGATGCGCAGGATCGTCGCGTCGTACTCGCCGCCGCGGCCATCGAAGACGACGATCGCGTCGCCGGCCCGCAGCCGCAGCGCGCGCGCCACGTGGTTGGCGGCATCCTCGGGAAGGGGGAACTGGGCGCCGGGGCCGAGCCGGAAATCGCAGTGGATGCGAGGGAAAGCCATGGCGGGGCGGGGAAGCGGCAATCGCGCCGATGCTAACATACCGCCCCGCTCCCGCCCCGGGCCGCGCCGCCATGTCCCCACCCGCCCCGCCCGGCCCGCCGGGGGGCACCACCGACTCCGGTCTCGTCTCCGTCGAGTTCGCCTCGCGGGCGATCGAGGCGGTGCGCGCCGTGGCGGCCGCCGAGATCCTGCCGCGCTTCCGCACGGTGGCCGCGCAGCGCAAGGACGACGGCAGCCTCGTCACCGAGGCGGACCTCGCCGCGCAGCACGCCCTGGCCGACGCCCTCACGCGGGTGGCCGCCGTGGATTTCCTGGGCGAGGAGATGCCCGAGCCGGCGCAGCGGCGCATCTGGGACGGCGGCGGGCGCTTCTGGTGCGTGGACCCCGTCGACGGCACCGGCAACTTCAGCGCGGGGATCCCCTACTTCGCGGTGTCCGTGGCGCTCATGCAGGGCGACCGGCCGCTCTTCGGCGTGGTCTACGACCCCATCGCCGACGAGGCCTTCTTCGCCTCGCGCGGCGGCGGGGCGTGGGTCAACGGCACGCCGCTGCTGCCGCCCGCCGGGCCGATCGCCCTGGCGCGCGCCGTCGCGGAGATCGACCTGCGCCGGCGTCTCGCGCACGTGCGCCACGAGATCAAGCACCACCCGCCCTTCGCGCGCCGGCTCACGAGCGGCTCGACGGCCCTGGCCTGGGCCCACCTCGCCGCGGGACGGCGCGACCTCTTCCTGCACGCGGGCCAGAAGGCGTGGGACTACGCGGCCGGGGCGCTCATCGCCCAGGAGGCGGGCGCGAGCCTCGCCACGCTCGAGGAGGACGACTTCTGGTCGGGACCGGCCTGGGAGCGCCCGGCGATCGCCGCGCGCACGCCGGAGCTGTTCGGGGCCTGGCGCGACTGGGTGCGCTCGCGCCTCGCCGCCCCGCCCGCTCAGGAAACGAGCTCCCGCACGTAGTTGGGCAGGGCGAAGAGCGCCCGGTGCACCTCGCCGTTGTAGCAGCGCAGGGCCGACACGCCGCGGCCGGCCAGGCGCCGCTCGGCCTCCTCGGGCGCGAGGGCGCGAGGGTCCAGCGAGTCGGAGGCGCAGGCGAAGCCCCACAGCGCGCCGTAGAGCGGGATGTGCACGAAGTACGGCGCGACCACGCGGAAGACCTGCCGCAGGCTCGCGAGCGTCTCGCGCACGCGCGCCGGGTGGGAGAACGGCGAGCCGACGTGCAGGACGAGCGCGCCGCCCTCGGCCAGGGCGCCGCGGGCCAGCCCGAACGTGGCGGGCGAGTACAGCTCCACGGCCGGCCCCACCGGGTCGGTGAGGTCCATGGCCACCAGGTCGTAGCGCACCGAGGTGGCGCGCAGGTACGCGAGGCCGTCGCCCACCGTCACCTTGAGCCGCGGGTCGTCGAACGCGCCGCGGTGGACGGCGCCGAAGCGCGCCCGGGAGACCTCGATCACCTCGGGGTCGAGCTCGGCCATGTGCACGAGCTCCATCGTCCCGTGCTTGAGCAGCTCCTCCGCGGAGCCGCCGTCGCCGCCGCCGATCACGAGCGCGCGCCGCGGGGCGGGGTGGGCGATGGCCGCGGGATGCACGAGGTTCTCGTGGTAGAGGAACTCGTCCTTCTCGCTGGTCATGTTGTACCCGTCGAGCCGGAAGATGCGGCCCAGGTCGGGCGTGTCGTACACCTCGAGGAGCTGGAAGGGGGTCTGGCGACGCTCCACCAGCGTGCCGTCGAACCACACGCCGCTCGACTCGGTGAGGCGCTCGAAGATTCTCTCTGCCATGGGGGACGGGGCGGCCGGCGCGGGACCGGGCCGCGCGCCGGGAAACGGTGACGGACTACTTGACCGCGGCGAGGCGGGTCTTGCGCTGGGGCAGGTCGCGGCCGCGCCAGACGCGCTCGACCATGACGTCGGCGGGCTGCAGGGCGGCCACCAGGCGCCCGTAGAGGCCCTCGGCCTTGCCGCTGTTGTCGCAGGTCACGTTGCAGACGTAGACGTCGAGCGTGGCGCCGTCGCGCTCGGGCCAGGTGTGGATGGCGAGGTGGGACTCGGCGAAGACGACCGCGCCGGTGGCGCCGCCCACCTGGGTCTCGTCCAGGCCGTCGAACTGGTAGAAGTGGTCACCGAGGACGGTGAGGCCCACCGCCTGGCACGCTGCCACGCAGGCTTCGCGAAGCGTGGCGGAGGAGGCCAGCATCTCGCGGTTCCGGCAGCCGTACAGGTCGGCGATGATGTGCAGTCCCTTCACTCCGTTACCTCCTGTTTTTTGAACGAATTCCGCAGGAAGGGGGCACTTGGCTCGGCTGCGGGCGCCCGCCCGGGCCTCGCGGCCACGCGGCGGCGCCCGAGTCACTCGGGCGGTGGGTGAACCCTTCGGTGCAGCGGTGTGAACAAGCAGTCGTCGCGGGAAATGCGAAGCCTTGAATTGTAGCCGATTGTGCGCGGGAATCCCAGCTTTTTTCAAGGTTTTCCGGCAGTTGCCGCCGTCTTGCCGCGCACGCGCACCCCCGTGGTCTCCTCGATGAGCGCCGCGCCTTCCGCGCGCAGGAAGGCCCGGAAGCTCTCGGCGAGCGGCGACAGGCGCTTGCCCTGCCGCGCCACCACGTGCCAGTCGCGCGTGACCGGCGTGCCGCGCACGTCCAGTCGCACGAGGCGGCCGGTGGCGAGCTCCAGGCCCACCGTGTGCAGCGACAGGAAGGCGATCCCCATCCCCGCCATCACCGCCTGCTTGATGGTCTCGTTGCTCGCGAGCTCCATGCTGCTCGCCGGGTGGATGCCGCGCTCGGCGAAGACGCGCTCCATGGACATGCGCGTGCCCGAGCCGGGCTCGCGGATGATGAAGTTCTCGGTGGCCAGGCGGTCCAGGGCGAGGCCGCGGCGGTGCGCGAGCGGGTGCCCCGGCGGCGCGACGATCCCGTGGGGGTGGCGCGCGAAGGTGGTGGCCTCCACGTCCAGCCCGCGCGGCGGGCGGCCCATGATCGCGAGGTCCACCTGGTTGGCCTGCAGCTCGCCGATCACCTGCTCCCGGTTGGTGACGGAGAGCTTCACGGTGATCCCCGGGTGCCGGCGCGAGAACTCCGAGAGCAGCCGCGGGGCGAAGTACTTGGCCGTGCTCACCACCGCCAGGTGCAGGCGCCCGCCCGCGAGGCCCCGGATCGCCGCGAGCGCGTCGTCGCAGTCCTTCATGCGGCTCGCCACCTCGAGGGCGAAGCGCGCGAGCTCCGCGCCGGCCTCCGTGAGGTGCACGCGCTTGCCCACGATCTCGAACAGGGCGAGCCCGGCCTGGGACTCGAGCTGCTTCACCTGCATGGAGACGGCCGGCTGGGTGAGGTGCAGCTCCTCCGCGGCGCGCGAGAAGGACAGGTGCCGCGCCACGGCCTCGAAGGCCCGCAGCTGGCGGAAGGTGGCGTGGCGGATGGGCATGGCGCGCCTCTCCGGGTGATAATGAAGCACTTATTGTACCGATAAGGATTACTGACTATCCCTTATGGTCCGCGGTCCGTAGCCTTGGGGGCGTGATGGACTGACCCGACAGGAACCCCCATGCCCCAGGATCTCGCAGAACGCTATCGCGCCGGTGTCATGAAGTACGCCCAGATGGGCTACTGGCAGCCGGACTACCAGCCGAAGGACACGGACGTCCTCGCGCTCTTCCGCATCACGCCCCAGGAGGGCGTGGACCCCGAGGAGGCCGCCGCGGCCGTCGCGGGCGAGTCCTCCACCGCCACCTGGACGGTGGTGTGGACCGACCGCCTCACCGCCTGCGACATGTACCGCGCCAAGGCCTACCGCGTGGACCCCGTCCCGGGCACGCCGGGCCAGTACTTCGCGTACATCGCGTACGACCTCGACCTCTTCGAGCCCGGCTCCATCTCGAACCTCACGGCCTCGATCATCGGCAACGTCTTCGGCTTCAAGCCCCTGAAGGCCCTGCGCCTGGAGGACATGCGCCTGCCGGTGGCCTACGTGAAGACCTTCCAGGGCCCGGCCACGGGCATCGTGGTCGAGCGCGAGCGGCTGGACAAGTTCGGCCGCCCGCTGCTCGGCGCCACCGTCAAGCCCAAGCTGGGCCTTTCCGGCAAGAGCTACGGCCGGGTGGTCTACGAGGCCCTCAAGGGCGGTCTGGACTTCACGAAGGACGACGAGAACATCAACTCGCAGCCCTTCATGCACTGGCGCGACCGGTTCCTGTACTGCATGGAGGCCGTCAACCGCGCCCAGGCCGCCACGGGCGAGACCAAGGGCACGTACCTCAACGTGACCGCCGCGACCATGGAGGACATGTACGAGCGCGCCGAGTTCGCCAAGGAGCTGGGCTCGTGCATCGTCATGATCGACCTGGTGATCGGCTACACCGCCATCCAGTCGATGGCCAAGTGGGCGCGCCGCAACGACATGATCCTGCACCTGCACCGCGCCGGGCACTCGACCTACACGCGCCAGAAGACTCACGGCGTGTCCTTCCGCGTCATCTCCAAGTGGATGCGCCTGGCGGGCGTGGACCACATCCACGCGGGCACGATCGTCGGCAAGCTCGAGGGCGACCCCAATTCCGTGCAGGGCTTCTACGACATCCTGCGCGAGACGAACAACCCGCAGAACCTCGAGCGCGGCATCTTCTTCGACCAGCCCTGGGGCGGGCTGCGCGGCGTGCTGCCCGTGGCCTCCGGCGGCATCCACGCCGGACAGATGCACCAGCTGCTCACCTACCTGGGCGACGACGTGGTGCTGCAGTTCGGCGGCGGCACGATCGGCCACCCCATGGGCATCCAGGCGGGCGCCACCGCCAACCGCGTCGCCCTCGAGGCGATGGTGCTCGCGAGGAACGAGGGCCGCGACATCTGGAACGAGGGCCCGGCCATCCTCGCCAACGCCGCGAAGTCCTGCGCGCCGCTCAAGGCCGCGCTCGACACCTGGGGCGAGGTCACCTTCGACTACGCCTCCACCGACACGCTGGACTACGTGCCCACGGCGACCCCCGCCTGAGCCGAGAGAGGAAGACGACATGAGACTCACGCAAGGCACCTTCTCCTTCCTGCCCGACCTCACCGACGCCCAGATCCGCGCGCAGATCACGTACTGCCTCGGCAAGGGCTGGGCGGTGTCGGTCGAGTACACGGACGACCCGCACCCGCGCAACACCTACTGGGAGATGTACGGCAACCCGATGTTCGACCTCAAGGACGCCGCCGGCGTGATGGCCGAGGTCGACGCCTGCCGCAAGACCTTCCCCAACCACTACGTGAAGGTGAACGCCTTCGACTCGACCCACGGCTGGGAGGCGCTGCGCCTGTCGTTCATCGTGAACCGCCCGAAGGTGGAGCCCGGCTTCGAGCTGCGCCGCGAGGAGGGCGCCGGCCGCCGGCAGCGCTACACGACGCGCTCCTACGCGACCGACCGGCCCGAGGGCCAGCGCTACCCCTGATCCCGGCCGGCCATGAACGACGCGCCTGCCATCGACCTGGAGGCCCTCGCCCGCGAGGCGGGGCTTCCCGGGCTGCTCGCCGACCTGGACGCGAGCCTGGTCGGGCTCGCCCCGGTGAAGACGCGCATCCGGGAGATCGCGGCGCTGCTCGTCGTGGACCGCGCGCGGCGCACCCTGGGCCTCACCTCGGCCGCGCCCTCGCTGCACATGTGCTTCACGGGCAACCCCGGCACGGGCAAGACCACCGTGGCGCTGCGCATGGCCGAGATCCTCAACCGCCTGGGCTACTGCCGGAAGGGGCACCTGGTGGCCGTCACCCGCGACGACCTCGTGGGCCAGTTCATCGGCCACACGGCGCCCAAGACGAAGGAGGTCCTGAAACGGGCCATGGGGGGCGTGCTCTTCATCGACGAGGCCTACTACCTGTACCGCCCGGAGAACGAGCGTGACTACGGGATGGAGGCCATCGAGATCCTGCTGCAGGTGATGGAGAACCAGCGCGACGACCTCGTGGTGATCCTCGCGGGCTACAAGGACCGCATGGACACCTTCTTCAAGGCCAACCCGGGCCTGTCCTCGCGCATCGCCCACCACATCGACTTCCCGGACTACTCGTCGGGCGAGCTGCTGCGCATCGCCGAGCTCATGCTCTCGGGGCTGCAGTACTGCCTGAGCCCGGCGGCGCGCGAGGCGCTCGTCGAGTACATCGACCGTCGCCGGGAGCAGCCGCACTTCGCCAACGCCCGCTCGATCCGCAACGCGCTGGACCGCGCGCGCCTGCGGCAGGCCAACCGCCTCTTCGCCGCCGGCGGCGCCGTCTCGCCCGAAGCGCTGATGACGCTCGAATCCGAGGACCTGCGCGCGAGCCGCGTGTTCTCGCCATCCGGAGATGCCCGATGACCCTCAAGGCCCTGCTCTTCGACGTCGACGGCACGCTCGCCGACACCGAGGAAACCCACCGCCAGGCGTTCAACGCCGCCTTCCTCGAGTTCCGGATGCCCTACGCGTGGACCCCGGAGGAGTACGAGGTCCTGCTGCGCATCTCGGGCGGCAAGGAGCGGCTCGCGCACTACTTCACGCACCTGCCCGTCGACGCCGCCGAGAAGGAGCGCCTGCTCGCCAACGTGACGAACGTGCACCGCGTGAAGACCGAGCGCTACGCCGAGCTCGTGGCGAGCGGCGGCTCGCCGCTGCGCCCCGGCATCGCGCGCATCCTCTCCGAGGCCACGGCCGCGGGCCTGAAGGTGGGCATCGCCTCGACGACCACCTCGGCCAACGTGGCCGCGCTCCTGGACGCCGAGCTGGGGAAGAACGCGCACCGTCGCTTCGCCGTCATCGCCTGCGGCGACGTGGTGCCGGCCAAGAAGCCCGCGCCCGACATCTACCGCCTGGCCCTCTCGACGCTGGGCCTGGGGGCCGCCGAGGCCGTCGCCTTCGAGGACTCCGCCAACGGCCTCGCGGCCGCCAAGGCCGCCGGGCTCTTCACCGTCGTCACCCCCACCCGCTGGACGCAGGGCCAGGACTTCGGCGAGGCCGACCTCACCCTGCCGCACCTGGGCGACCCGGCCCACCCGCTGAGCGGCGTGGCCGCGGGCCGCGCCGGCGGGCCCTTCCTCACCGTGGACGCCCTCGCCCGGCTGCACGGGCGCGCGGCCGCCAAGGCCGCCTGACAGGAGCGAAGAAGACCATGCGAGAGACCATGCGCGTCGAGACGCGGCCCACCATCACCGAGTTCTTCCTGTCCGAGCAGCGCCGCGCGCCGCACGCCACCGGCGCCTTCACCGCGGTGATCAACGACGTGCGCCTCGCGTGCAAGCGCATCGCCCACGCCGTCGGCCAGGGCGCGCTCGCGGGCACGCTGGGCAAGGCCGGCTCCGACAACGTGCAGGGCGAGGCGCAGATGCGCCTGGACGTGCTGGCCGACGAGATCTTCGTGCGCACCAACGAATGGGGCGGCCACCTCGCGGGGCTGGTCTCCGAGGAGCGCGAGACCCCCTACGGCATCCCGCAGGCCTACCCGCGCGGGCGCTACCTCCTGGTCTACGACCCGCTGGACGGCTCCTCCAACATCGACGTCAACGTCTCGGTCGGCAGCATCTTCTCCGTGCTGCGCTGCCCGGACGGCGTGGCCGAGCCGCGGGTGGAGGACTTCCTGCAGCCCGGCACGCGCCAGGTGGCCGCGGGCTACGCGATCTACGGGCCCACGACCATGCTCGTGCTCACGCTCGGCCGCGGCACGCACGGCTTCACGCTCGACCGCTCCATCGGCGAGTTCATCCTCACGCACCCCGACATGGTGATCCCGGCCGCCACGCGCGAGTTCGCCATCAACGCCTCCAACGAGCGCTTCTGGGAGCCGCCGGTGCGCCGCTACGTCGCCGAGTGCGTGCAGGGCAAGTCGGGGCCGCGCGGCGCCGACTTCAACATGCGCTGGATCGCCTCCCTCGTGGCGGAGGTGCACCGCATCCTGGTGCGCGGAGGCCTGTTCATGTACCCGCGCGACACGAAGGATCCGTCCAGGCCCGGGCGGCTGCGCCTGCTCTACGAGGCGAGCCCCATGGCCATGATCGTCGAGCAGGCGGGGGGCGCGGCCTCCACCGGCCGCGGACGGCTGCTGGAGATCGAGCCCGCCTCGCTGCACCAGCGCGTGCCGGTGATCCTGGGCTCGCGCGACGAGGTCGAGCGCATCGAGCTCTATCATCGCGAGCACGACGCGGGCATCGAGCCGCCCGTGCCGCCGCCGCTGTTCCACGACCGCTCGCTCTTCACCAGGGCCTAGCGAAGGGGACGCTGCCCTTCGCCGCCCGCCGCACGAAGCGGAAGCCAACGAGAACGACGAAGGGCAGCGTCCCCTTCAGCGCCAGGGAGAAAGCAGGAAATGTCGGCCAAGCACCCCATCATCGCGATCACCGGCTCGTCGGGCGCCGGGACCACCTCCGTCATGCGCACCTTCGAGCAGATCTTCCGGCGCGAGAGCGTGAACGCGGCCTTCGTCGAGGGCGACTCCTTCCACCGGTACGACCGCGGCGAGATGAAGGCGAAGATGGCCGAGGCGCTCGCGGCCGGCAACCGCCACTTCAGCCACTTCGGGCCGGAGTCGAACCTCTTCGCCGAGCTCGAGTCGCTCTTCCGCGACTACTCGGCCACCGGCCGGGGCCGGCGGAGAAGGTACCTGCACGACGAGGGCGAGGCCGCCCCCTACAAGCAGCCGCCCGGCACCTTCACGGCGTGGGAGGACATCCCCGAGGGCACGGACCTGCTCTTCTACGAGGGCCTGCACGGGGCGGTGGCCGCCGACGGCGTGGACGTCTCGAAGCACCCGGACCTGCTCATCGGCGTGGTGCCCGTGATCAACCTGGAGTGGATCCAGAAGCTGCACCGCGACCGCTCGATGCGCGGGTACTCCACGGAGGCGGTGACCGACACCATCCTGCGGCGCATGCCGGACTACATCAACTACATCACGCCCCAGTTCTCGCGCACGCACATCAACTTCCAGCGCGTGCCCACCGTCGACACGTCGAACCCCTTCGTCGCGCGCTTCATCCCGACGCCGGACGAGAGCCTGCTCGTCATCCGCTTCGCGAACCCGCGCGGCATCGACTTCCCCTACCTGCTGTCGATGCTGCACGACTCCTTCATGTCGCGCGCCAACACGATCGTGGTGCCCGGCGGCAAGATGGACCTCGCCATGCAGACCATCCTCACGCCGATGATCTGGCGGCTCATGGAGCGGCGCAAGCAGGCCCTCTCGCGCTAGGGACCCGGGCCTCGCCGGGACCCTTTCCCCACATCCGATAAAATACGAGTCCCCACATGCAGTCCGCCCTCGCCCCCTCCCGCATGGCCACCCCGACCGCAACGCCCGCCGACCTCGCCAACGCCATCCGCGCCCTCGCGATGGACGCCGTCCAGAAGGCCAACTCCGGCCACCCCGGCATGCCCATGGGCATGGCCGAGATCGCCGAGGTGCTCTGGCGGCGGTTCCTGCGCCACAACCCCGCCAACCCCGCGTGGGCGGACCGCGACCGCTTCGTGCTCTCGAACGGCCACGGCTCCATGCTGCAGTACGCGCTGCTGCACCTCACGGGCTACGCGGTGTCCATCGAGGACATCAAGAGCTTCCGCCAGCTGCACTCGCGCACGCCCGGCCACCCCGAGGTGGGTGTGACGCCCGGCGTGGAGACGACCACCGGCCCGCTCGGGCAGGGCCTCGCCAACGCCGTGGGCATGGCGCTCGCCGAGCGCCTGCTCGCCGCCGAGTTCAACCGGCCCGGCCACACCGTGGTCGACCACCAGACCTACGTGTTCCTGGGCGACGGCTGCCTCATGGAGGGCATCTCCCACGAGGCCTGCTCGCTCGCCGGCACGCTCGCCCTGGGCAAGCTCGTCGCGCTCTACGACGACAACGGCATCTCCATCGACGGCCACGTGTCGGGCTGGTTCCGCGACGACACCCCCGCGCGCTTCGCGGCCTACGGCTGGAACGTGATCCCCGGCGTGGACGGCCACGACCCGAAGGCGGTCGAGGCCGCCATCGCCCGCGCCCGCGCCGACGCCTCGCGACCCACGCTCATCTGCTGCAAGACGGTGATCGGCAAGGGCTCGCCCAACAAGCAGGGCACCGACGGCGTGCACGGCGCCGCCCTCGGCGACAAGGAGGTCGCGGCCACCCGCGAGGCCATCGGCTGGCCCTACCCGCCCTTCGAGATCCCCGCGGCCGTCTACGCGGCCTGGGACCAGCGCGAGCGCGGCGCCGGGCTCGAGGCGGACTGGAACGCGCGCTTCGAGGCGTACGCGAAGGCCCACCCGGACCTCGCGAAGGAGTACCGCCGCCGCATGGCGGGCGAGCTGCCGCCCAACTGGGGCGAGGTGGCCGCGGCGATGGTCGCCCGGGCGGTGGAGAAGGCCGAGACGGTCGCCACGCGCAAGGCCTCGCAGATCGCCATCGAGGCGATCGCGCCCCACCTGCCCGGGTTCCTGGGCGGCTCGGCGGACCTCACCGGCTCCAACCTCACCAACTGGTCCGGCTCGAAGTCCGTGTCGGCCGACCACGCCGGCAACTACGTGAACTTCGGCGTGCGCGAGTTCGGCATGACCGCCATCGGCAACGGCATCGCGCTGCACGGCGGCTTCATCCCCTACTCGGGCACCTTCCTCGTGTTCAGCGACTACGCGCGCAACGCCGTGCGCATGGCCGCGCTCATGAAGGTGCGCAACATCCTGGTCTACACGCACGACTCCATCGGGCTGGGCGAGGACGGGCCGACGCACCAGGCCGTGGAGCACGTCTCGAGCCTGAGGCTCATCCCGCACCTCGACCTCTGGCGCCCCTGCGACACGGTGGAGACCGCGGTGGCCTGGGCCTGCGCGATCGAACGGCACGACGGGCCGACGGCCTTCGCGCTCTCGCGCCAGAACGTGCCGTTCTGCCCGCGCTCGCCGGAGCAGGTGGCGGCCATCCGCCGCGGCGGCTACGTGCTCTCCGAGGCCGCCAGCGCGCCCCGCGCCGTGGTGATCGCCACCGGCTCCGAGGTGGCCATCGCCCTCGCGGCGCAGAAGGCGCTCGCGGAGGCGGGCGTGCCCGTGCGGGTCGTCTCGATGCCCTGCACCTCGGTATTCGACCGCCAGGACGGCGCCTGGCGCGCCGCCGTGCTGCCGAAGGGGCTGCCGCGCGTCTCCGTCGAGGCGGGCGTCACCGACTTCTGGCGCAAGTACGTGGGTCTGGAGGGCGCGGCGATCGGCGTGGACAACTTCGGCGAGTCGGCCCCGGCCGGCGCGGTCTACAAGCACTTCGGCGTCGACGCCGACCACGTCGTGGCGGCGGTGAAGTCGCTGCTCTGATCCTTCCCGCACGGGGCTTGCCCGCCGTCAAGGCGGCCGGCCCCCTTGCGATAAAATAGGGCGTCCCGCTTCCCTCTTTCCCCTTCCGGAGCTCCCATGACCATCCGCGTCGCCATCAACGGCTATGGCCGAATCGGCCGCAACATCCTCCGCGCCCACTACGAAGGCGGCAAGAAGCACGACATCCAGATCGTCGCGGTCAACGACCTGGGCTCGCCCGAGACCAACGCCCACCTCACGCGCTTCGACACCGCCCA
The DNA here is from genome assembly GCA_029781595.1 of Pseudomonadota bacterium. Classification (GTDB taxonomy): domain Bacteria; phylum Pseudomonadota; class Gammaproteobacteria; order Burkholderiales; family Usitatibacteraceae; genus FEB-7. Next base: position 43,958 of record JAKOWJ010000034.1, read on the forward strand.
CGGCAAGTTCCCGGGCACCGTCGCGGTGGACGGGGACCACATGGTGGTGAACGGCGACCGCATCCGCGTGCTGGCCAACCGCGACCCGTCGGCGCTGCCCTGGGGCGAGCTGGGCGTGGACGTCGTGCACGAGTGCACCGGGTTCTTCACCAGCAAGGAGAAGGCCGGCGCCCACCTGAAGGGCGGCGCGAAGAAGGTGATCATCTCCGCGCCCGGCGGCAAGGACGTGGACGCGACCGTGGTCTACGGCGTGAACCAGGGCGTGCTGAAGGCCTCGCACACGGTGATCTCCAACGCCTCGTGCACCACCAATTGCCTGGCGCCGCTCGTCAAGCCCCTGAACGACCGGATCGGCCTGGTGAACGGCCTCATGACCACCATCCACGCCTACACCAACGACCAGGTGCTCACGGACGTCTACCACGAGGACCTGCGCCGCGCCCGCTCGGCCACGATGTCGATGATCCCGACCAAGACGGGCGCCGCCGCCGCGGTGGGCCTGGTGCTGCCCGAGCTCAACGGCAAGCTCGACGGCTACGCCATCCGCGTGCCGACCATCAACGTCTCGATCGTGGACCTGTCCTTCATCGCCGCGCGCGACACCACGGTCGACGAGGTGAACGCCATCATGAAGGAGGCCTCGGAGTCCCCGGCCATGAAGGGCGTGCTCAACTTCAGCAAGGCGCCGCTCGTCTCCGTGGACTTCAACCACGACCCGGCCTCGTCCACCTTCGACGCGACGCTCACCAAGGTCTCGGGCCGCCTCGTGAAGGTCTCGGCCTGGTACGACAACGAATGGGGCTTCAGCAACCGGATGCTGGACACGACCGTCGCCCTGATGGCGGCGAAGTAGCCCCCTCAGTCCGCGGCCAGGGCCTCGAGCGTGCGCTCGAGGTCCGCCAGGCAGTGCTCCAGGCACGCCAGGCGGTCGCGCACGTCCCACGCGCGGCCGGCGCCGAACGCGTCGTCCATGAGGCGCACCAGGTGCAGGCAGTCGGTCGCGTCGAGCATCACGAGCGAGCCCTTGAGCTTGTGCACGGCGCGGCCGCCGCGCGCCAGGTCGCCCGTGCGGCAGGCGGAGGCGATGGCGGCCAGGCTGTCGGCGCTCTCGCGGCGGAAGAGCGCGAGGATCTCGGAAAGAAAGGCTGGGTCGCGGGCGTAACGGCCGAGATACGCGTCCCGGCCCGCCCGCGCGGGCGCCGCCGGCGGCGGCGGGAGCGGGGTCTGCGTCTGTCGTCGAAGTTCGATGTCCATGGCCGCATTGTGGCGGCCCGGCTCGCGGGGCGATGTGAACGGGTCGACTGCGCCGGTTGCGGCTGCAACCGCCGGTCGCGCGTCCACCCTTCTGTAGAATGAACCCTCGATACTGGGAGGCAATCCGAAGATGTCCGTCCTCAAGCTCACCGACCTCGACCTCGCCGGCAAGCGCGTCTTCATCCGCGCCGACCTGAACGTCCCCCAGGCCGACGACGGCACCATCACCGACGACACGCGCATCCGCGCCTCCGTGCCCGGCATCCGCCTCGCGCTCGAGCGCGGCGCCGCCGTGATGGTCACCTCCCACCTCGGCCGCCCCAAGGAGGGCGAGCTCACCGAGGCCGATTCGCTGCGCCCCGTGGCCGCGCGCCTCGCCGAGCTGCTGGGCCGCGAGGTCCCGCTCGTGCGCGACTGGGTGGAGGGCGTGGACGTGAAGCCCGGCCAGGTGGTGCTCCTCGAGAACTGCCGCGTGAACAAGGGGGAGAAGAAGGACGACGAGGCGCTCGCGCGGAAGATGGCCGCGCTGTGCGACGTGTACGCCAACGACGCCTTCGGCACGGCGCACCGCGCCGAGGCCACCACCCACGGCATCGCCCGCTTCGCGAAGGTCGCGTGCGCCGGTCCCCTGCTGGCCGCCGAGCTCGAGGCCCTGGGCCGCGCCGTCGCGAGCCCGAAGCGCCCGCTCGTGGCCATCGTGGCCGGCTCCAAGGTCTCGACCAAGCTCACCATCCTCAAGAGCCTGTCGGCGAAGGTCGACCAGCTCATCGTGGGCGGCGGCATCGCCAACACGTTCATGCTGGCCGCGGGGCTGCCCATCGGCAAGTCGCTCTGCGAGGCCGACCTCGCGCCCGAGGCCAAGGAGATCGCCGTGATGATGCAGGCGCGCGGCGCCGCGGTGCCCGTGCCGGAGGACGTGGTGTGCGGCAAGGCCTTCGCGGCGGACGCGGCCGCCACGACGAAGGCGGCCCGCGACGTGGCCGACGACGACATGATCTTCGACATCGGCCCGCGCACGGCGGCGGGCTACGCGAGGATCCTCCAGTCGGCCGGCACCATCGTCTGGAACGGCCCGGTGGGCGTCTTCGAGTTCGACCAGTTCGGCGCGGGCACGCGGGCCGTGGCCGAGGCCATCGCGGCCTCGCCGGCCTTCTCGATCGCCGGCGGCGGCGACACGCTCGCGGCCATCGCCAAGTACGGCGTGACCGACCGCATCTCCTACATCTCCACGGGCGGCGGCGCCTTCCTCGAGTTCCTGGAGGGCAAGGTCCTGCCGGCGGTGGCGATCCTCGAGTCGCGGGCCGGCGGGTAGCGCCGGCCGCCGCATCGGGGAAGTCGCGCACAACCAGAACGAAAGGGAAGCCCCGGAAGATGCGAAGCACCAAGATCGTGGCCACGCTCGGGCCCGCCTCGAGCGACCCGGCCATCCTCGAGCGCATGATGCGCGCCGGCGTCGACGTCGTGCGCCTGAACTTCTCCCACGGCAGCTCCGCCGACCACGAGGCGCGCGCCGAGCTCGTGCGCGAGACCTGCCGCAGGATCGGCCGCACCGTGGGCATCATGGCGGACCTGCAGGGCCCCAAGATCCGCGTGGGCCGCTTCCGCGAAGGCAAGGTCACCCTCAAGCCCGGCGAGGCGTTCGTCCTGGACGCGGCCTGCGAGCTGGGGGAGGCCGGCCGCGTGGGCCTGGACTACAAGGAGCTGCCGCGCGACGTGAAGCCCGGCGACGTGCTGCTGCTCGACGACGGCAAGATCGTCCTCGACGTGCGCGACGTGCGCGGCCACGAGATCCACACCGTCACGCGCCACGGCGGCGTGCTCTCCAACAACAAGGGCATCAACCGGCAGGGCGGGGGCCTCACCGCGCCCGCCCTCACGCCCAAGGACATCGAGGACATCCGCACGGCCGCGCGCCTGAAGGTGGACTACCTGGCGGTCTCCTTCCCCAAGAGCGGCGCCGACATGTACATGGCGCGCGAGCTCCTGCGCGCCGGCGGCGGGCACGCCTTCCTCATCGCCAAGATCGAGCGCGCCGAGGCCATCCCGGCCCTCGAGGAGATCATGCGCGCCTGCGACGGCATCATGGTCGCGCGCGGCGACCTCGCGGTGGAGGTGGGCGACGCGACCGTGCCCTCGCTGCAGAAGCGGATGATCCGGCAGGCGCGCGAGCTCAACAAGCTCACCATCACCGCCACGCAGATGATGGAGTCGATGATCTCCTCGCCCGTGCCCACCCGCGCCGAGGTCTCCGACGTGGCCAACGCGGTGCTCGACGGCACCGACGCGGTGATGCTCTCGGCCGAGAGCGCCTCCGGCCAGTACCCCGTCGAGGCGATCGAGGCCATGAGCCGCATCTGCGTGGAGGCCGAGAAGTCGCAGACGGTCTCGCTGGACAGGGACTTCCTCGACCGCGTCTTCCACCGCGTCGACCAGTCGATCGCCATGGCCGCGCTCTTCACGGCCTTCCACCTCAAGGTGAAGGCGATCGCCTCGCTCACGGAGTCGGGCTCCACCGCGCTGTGGATGAGCCGCCTGAACTGCGGCGTGCCCATCTACGCGCTCACCTCGCAGACGGTCACCCGCTACCGCTCCACGCTGTTCCGGGGCGTCTTCCCCCTCAACGTGCGCTACATCGGCCACGACCGCGACGAGCTGCTCGACGAGGCGGAGAACGTCCTGGTGCAGAACGGGGCGGCCCGGGAGGGCGACCTCATCGTCGTCACCTTCGGCGAGCCCATCGGCGCGGCCGGGGGCACCAACACGATGAAGATCCTGCGCGTGGGCGAGCACCGCAAGAGCTAGCCGCCCCCGCGGCTACTGGTTCACCACGATCTTCTGCAGCCTCGCGAGGACCTCGCAGTCTCCCAGGCCCTGCGCGCGCCCCTCGGCGACCGCCGATTCGGCGGCGGCGAGCACCGCGGCGTGGCGCCGCCGGTCCGCCTCCCGCCCGCCGGGCGGCGGCTCACGGATCGTGGCGAGCAGGGCCTGCGCCGCCTGCCGGCAGCGCGGATCGAGCTGCGCCCGGCACCTGGGGTCCTGGAGGTCGCGGCAGGGCTCGGCCGCGGCGGCCCAGGCGGCCGAAATGGCCAGGGCGAGGAGGGCGAGCGCGCGGGCCATCGCCTACTCCAGCCCCGCGGGGCGGTGCGTGAACCAGGCGAAGAACACCGTGCCGTCGGCTCGCCGGTCGACGAACCACCCCTCGCCGGCGCGCGCCTCCCCGCCCCACCACTGCCCGTTCACCCAGCTGCGGTCGGCCGCGTCCGCGCCCTGCGCCCGGCAGCGCGCCGCGCTCTCGTCGTCGAAGTAGCGCGTGACCGGATAGCTGCCGGCGCCGAAGCCGGCGGAATCCTCGCCCGTGGAATCCCACGCGAAGGTGCCGGTGTCGCAGCCCGTGAACTCGATCGTGACCGAGCCCCAGCGCTTGAGCGCGAGCTGCGAGAACGAAAGCCCCGCGCCGAACGCGGTGCCGGTGGCGCTGTAGATCGTGGGCATCACGAGACGGTTGCCCTGCATCGGTGCGTCGCCCACCACCCAGTACTGCGTGCCGGCGTGCGTGCGGTCGGCCGCCGGCATCGCGGCCGCGTCCGGCCGGTGCGTGAACCACGCGAAGAAGGTGGTGCCGTCGGTGCGCCGGTGCAGGAAGAGACCCTCGCCGGCGCGCGCCTGGCCGCCCCACCACTGCCCGTTCACCCAGCTGCGGTCGGCCGCGTCCACGCCCTGCGCGAGGCAGCGCTGCGTGGCCTCGTTGTCGAAGTAGCGCTCGATCTCGTAGGCGCCCGCGCCGAAGTTCGCCGAATCCGCGCCCGTCGAATCCCACGAGAAGCGCGCCCGCGTGCAGGAGACGAGCTCGATGCGCGCGGAGCCCCAGCGGCGCACGGCGAGGTCGGAGAAGCGAAGCCCCGGACCGAACTGCGCGCCCGAGGCGGAGTAGACGTTGGCGAGCGCCAGCGTGCGGCCCTCGAAGACCGCGTCGCCCACCACCCAGAACTGCGTGCCCACCTGCGCCGCGTCCACGGCGCGCGGGATCGCGACGACCGCCACGAACACCGGGCCGGAGAGCCCGCCCGAGCCGCCGGGCACGACCGTCGCGAGCGTGGCGCCCGTTTCCGGGTCGAGCTTCTCCACGCCGTTGCCGTTCACCACGAGCAGGTTGCCGTCCGGGGCGTAGTCGATGCCGGTGGGGCGCGTGAGCCCGGCGCGGACCGCCGTCACCGCGCCGCTCGCGAGGGTCCAGCGCAGGAGCTGGCCCGAGCCCTCCGCGGTGATGAACATGTGCTGGCCGTCGCGCGCCGGCAGCAGGCCCCGCGTGTTGCGGATGCCCGCCGTGCGGGCGGGCACCGCGACGCCCGTCGCGCCGGTGCGCGGATCCCAGCGCACGACGCTGCTCGAGTCGTACCCGGGCACGTAGAGGTTGCCGTCGGGCCCGAACACGAGCCCGTTGTCTGGCCCGCCCAGCCCCGAGGCGCGCGGCGGCACCACCACCGCGACGAGCTTGCCGTCGCGTCCGTAGTGGCGCACGTCCTGGCTGGAGTAGCCGCCCACGTAGGCCTCGCCGGCCGCGTCGAAGGCAAGCCCCGTGGGGCCGATGAGCCCCGGGCGCGCGAACTCCCCGGCGTACGCGAGCGTGTCGTTGCGGTACTTGTGGATGATCCCCGTCTGCTCGCTGATCACGTAGACGAGGCCGTCCGGCCCCAGGCGCACCGCCTGCGGCCCCGACAGGCGCTCGCCCGAGTCGAGGTCGCGCAGGTAGGCGCCCGAGCAGGCGTCGTACACGTGCACCGTGGAGAAGTAGCCGCTCACGAACAGGCGCGAGCCGCAGGTCGACTGGGCGCTGGCGGCCAGCGAGGCGAGGAGGGCGAGGCAGGCGAGGCATCGGCGGAGCATGGGGGCCTTCGGGCGGGGGTCGGAATGCGCCAGCCTGCCCGCCCGGAACCGCCCCGCGCCCGGCGGAAAACCTCCGATTTTTCTCCGATCCGCCTCCCGGCCCCGGAGCGCCGCGCGCCGAGCCCCTAGAATCCCGCCATGTCCGCCGCTTCTCCCCTCCCCCGGCGCCCGACCGGGCCGCTTCGCATCGGCGAGTTCGAGGTGCAGCCGGCCTCGAACGAGTTGCGCGGCCCTGCCGGCACCATCCGGTTGCGGCCGCTGCTGATGGAGGTCCTGCTGCGCCTGGCGGCCGAGCCGGGCGCCGTGGTCGCCCGGGAGCGGCTGATCGAGGACGTCTGGCCGCGGCGCATGGTGAACGACGAGGTCCTGTCGCGGGCCATCGCCGAGCTTCGCACCGCGCTGGGCGACGACCCCCGGCAGCCGCGCTACGTCGAGACGCTGCCGAAGGCCGGCTACCGGCTCGTCGCCGCCGTGGAGCCGGGCGGCGACGGCAGGTCCCCCGCCCGGCGCCGGTGGCTGCCGGCGCTTGCCGCGTCGGTCGTGCTCGGGTCTGCCGCGACCGTCGCGCTCCTCGTGACGCGGACGGACCCCGCCGCCGGCCTCGCAGACCAGCTGGCGGCCGCCCAGCCCTTCACCGCGGATCTCCAGCTCGAGCTGGGCCCGCGCTTCTCGCCGGACGGCAGCCGCGTGGCCTTCGCGCTCGGCGAGGGCGACGAGGCGCGCGTCGTCGTGCAGCCGGCGCGCGGCGGCGCGCGGCGCCTGGTCGGCCAGGCGGGCGCCGCGCACCTGTCTCCCGTGTTCTTTCCGGACGGCCGTCGACTCGCCCTGTGGCGCGGACGCGGCGGCGAGTGCGAGATCGTGGAGCACGACCTCGACAGCGGCGCCGAGCGCCGGCTCCTCGACTGCGAGCTGCGGCCGCGCCCGCGCTTCGACCTGTCCCCCGACGGCTCGCGGCTGGTCGTGAGCGCGACGGCGCCCGGACGGGTCGGGCTCGTGATCGTCGACGTGGCGAGCGGGGCCCGCCGGGCCCTCACGACGGCCAAGGCCGGCGGCGACGACGACGTCGACCCGCGCTTCAGTCCCGACGGCGCGCGCGTGGCCTTCTTCCGCGGGACGGCCTCGCACCGCCGGCTGTGGACCGTCGCCGCGGACGATCCGGCGGGCGCCCGCCAGGCCTCGGCGCTGGAAGGCCTGTGCTACGGCGCGGCCTGGCTGGGGCCCCGCGGCCCGCTCCTGGTCGCCTCGGACTGGCTGGGCTTCCGCGCCCTCACGCTCCTGGACCTCGGCACGGGCGAGGCGCGGCTACTGGGCGCGCGCGGCGCGCGCTATCCGGACGTGAGCGCCGCCGGCGACGTCGCCTGGGAGAGCGCCGTCTACCGTGCCGACCTGTGGCTCGTCGACGCCTTGCAGGAGGGCGCCTCCCCGCGCCTGCTGTGGCCCTCCACGCGCTACACCAACATGCCGGCCTTCTCGCCCGACGGCGCCCGGCTCGCCTTCGTCTCCAACCGCGACGGGTTCGAGGCCCTGTACGTGGCACCGCTGTCGGGGGAGCCCGCGCGCCTGCCGCTGCCGCAGGCCTATCGCTACATCCGCCCGAAGTGGTCGCCCGACGGCCGCTCGCTCTACGCCGTGCGCATTCCCGTGGGACGGCGGCCGGCCGCGCCGCAGGCCGTGCGCATCGGCCTCGCGGACGCCCGCCTGGAGGCCCTCGAGGTCCTCGGAGCCGCGGTGACCGCCGTGATCCCGAGCGACGACGGCCGCTGGCTCTACGCGGGCGTGCCCGAAGGCGAGGCGATGCGGATCCTGCGCGCGCCGGCCGACGGCTCAGCCCCCCCGGAGCGCCTGCCCCTTCCGCCGGTGGCCGAGTTCCACCTGGGCGGGGCGAACCTCGTCTTCACCCGGCCGGGCGAGCGCGGGGCGACCCGTTGCCGGCTCGACGGCGGGGCCTGCGAGCCGGTGGCCGTCGCGCTGGACGACTCGCTGCGGTTCGACTGGGTGGTGGCGGGCGACGCGCTCTACTACCCGACCACGGCCGGCGGTCGCCGGCAGCTCGAGCGGTTCGACCTCGCCCGCGGGCAGGTGGCCTGGCGGCGCGATTTCGCGCCCACCGCCACCGGGCTGGCGGTGGCCGCGAGTCCCGACGGCTCGCGCCTGGCCGTGAGCCGGGCCGAGAAGCCCGCCATCGACCTCATGATCGCCCGGGCGCCGCGCCCGTTCGCGGGCCGGGAGGAATAGCCCTTCCGGGAGCGGCGGACCCATCCGGGCGATCGCGGGGGGGTGCCCATGCTGATAAAATTTCACCTTTCCCCCACCTCACGCCCGCCGCCCCCGCGGCCAAGCCTTCCGGAGGAACCATGGCACTCGTTTCGATGCGTCAGCTGCTGGACCACGCGGCCGAGAACGGCTACGGGCTTCCCGCCTTCAACGTGAACAACCTGGAGCAGGTGCAGGCCATCATGGAGGCGGCCGCGGAGACCGACAGCCCGGTGATCATGCAGGCCTCGGCCGGGGCGCGGAAGTACGCCGGCGAGACCTTCCTCAAGTACCTCATCGAGGCGGCGGTGGCGAGCTTCCCGAAGACGCCGGTGGCCATGCACCAGGACCACGGCCAGTCCCCCGCCGTGTGCGAGGGCGCCATCAAGCTGGGTTTCTCCAGCGTGATGATGGACGGCTCGCTCGAGGCCGACGGCAAGACGATCTCCTCCTACGAGTACAACGTGCAGGTGACCAAGACGGTGGTCGACATGGCGCACCGCCTGGGCGTGTCGGTCGAGGGCGAGCTGGGCTGCCTGGGCTCGCTCGAGACGATGAAGGGCGACAAGGAGGACGGCCACGGCACCGACGCGACGATGACGCGCGAGATGCTGCTCACCGACCCGGAGCAGGCCGCCGACTTCGTGAAGAAGACGGGCGTGGACGCGCTCGCCATCGCCATCGGCACCTCGCACGGCGCCTACAAGTTCACCCGCAAGCCCACGGGCGACATCCTCGCCATCGAGCGCATCAAGCAGATCCACGCGCGCATCCCCAACACGCACCTGGTGATGCACGGCTCGTCCTCGGTCCCGCAGGACCTCCTGCAGATCATCCGCGAGAACGGCGGCGAGATGAAGGAGACCTACGGCGTGCCCGTCGAGGAGATCCAGGAGGGCATCAAGCACGGCGTGCGCAAGGTGAACATCGACACGGACATCCGCCTGGCGATGACGGCGGCGGTGCGCAGGTTCCTGAACACGAACAAGAGCGCCTTCGACCCGCGCGACTACCTCAAGCCCGCGCGCGCGGCGGCCAAGGAGATCTGCAAGCAGCGCTACCAGCAGTTCGGCTGCGCGGGCATGGGCTCGAAGCTGCAGCCCATCGCCCTCGACAAGATGGCCGACCGCTACGCGAAAGGCGAGCTCAAGGCCGTCGTGGTCTGATCGCCCGACCGAAGTCCCACCCCTCGGCCGGGCCGCGCATCGCGCGGCCCGGCGCGCTTGGAAAGCCCGCAATGGACCTCTACGAATCGAAGATCGAGTCCCTGCCCCTCATCGCCCGCGGCAAGGTCCGCGACATCTACGCGGTCGGCGAGGACAGGATGCTGCTGGTGGCGAGCGACCGCCTTTCGGCCTACGACGTGATCATGCCCACGCCCATCCCGGAAAAGGGCCGCGTGCTCACGGAAGTGGCCAACTTCTGGTTCGCGATGCTCGCGCCCATCGTCCCCAACCACCTCACCGGAATCGACCCGGAGAGCGTGGTGGCGCCGGGCGAGCGCGAGCAGGTGCGCGCGCGCTCGATCGTCGTCAAGCGCCTGAAGCCCCTGCCCATCGAGGCCGTGGTGCGCGGCTACCTGGAGGGCTCGGGCTGGAAGGAGTACCAGGAGTCGCAGAGCGTCTGCGGCATCGCCCTGCCCCCGGGCCTGCAGCGCGCCTCCAAGCTCCCGAAGCCCATCTTCACGCCCGCGACCAAGGCCGAGGCCGGCACGCACGACGAGAACATCTCGTTCGAGCGCATGGCGTCCATCGTGGGCGAGGCGCGCGCGGGCGAGGTTCGCGACGTGGCGATCCGGCTCTACGAGACGGCCGCGGCCTACGCGCTCGGCAAGGGCATCATCATCGCCGACACCAAGTTCGAGTTCGGCACCGACGCGGCCGGGCGCCTGCACCTCATCGACGAGGCGCTCACGCCCGACTCCTCGCGCTTCTGGCCGCTCGACACCTACAAGGTGGGCGAGAGCCCGGAGAGCTTCGACAAGCAGTACGTGCGCAACTGGCTCGACTCCATCGGCTTCGCGCGCAAGCCCCCGGCGCCGCAGCTGCCCCGCGAGGTCGTGCTCCGGACCTCGGAGAAGTACCAGGAGGCCCTGAAGCGCCTCACCGCATGAGCCGCGCCGTCCTGCTCGACATGGGCGGCGTGCTCGTCGAGCTGGGCGGCGAGCGGCCCTTCCTGGACATGATCGGCGGCGGCATGGACGCCGACGAGATGTGGCGCCGGTGGCTCGCCTCGCCCGCGGTGCGCGCGCACGAGACGGGCCGGCTCGACACCGCCGCATTCGCGCGGCAGGCGGTGCGCGAGTTCGGCCTCACGGTCGGGCCGGAGGAGTTCCTCGAGCACTTCACGAGCTGGCTGCACGGCCCGTACGACGGCGCGCACGAGCTGCTGGAGGCGCTGGCCGCGCGCCACCGCACCGCCATCGTCACCAACATCAGCGCCGTGCACTGGCCCATCGCGGAAGGGTACGGCCTCTTCGACCGCGTGGCGCACGTCTTCGCCTCCTTCCGGATGGGCGCCATCAAGCCCGATGCGGACTTCTTCGCGATGGCCCTGGAGGGCGTGGGCGCCTCGCCGGCCGAGGCGGTGTTCTTCGACGACAACGTGGTGAACGTCGAGGGCGCCCGCGCCTGCGGGATCGAGGCCCACGTGGTGCGCGGCGTGGGCGAGACGCGGGGAAAGCTCGAGGAGCTGGGGCTGCTCGGCGGCCCCGGCTGAGGCTACGCCTTCGAGAACGCGAAGCGGCGGCAGGATTCGGTGGTGTAGCCCGGCGAGGCGTAGCCGAGGCTCGCGCGCGGCCCCAGCTCCTGCAGGAGGGCCGCCGTCGTCTCCCGGTCGCGGGCGCGGCAGGCGAACGTGGCGAAGCGGTTGCGGTTGAAATCGTCGGGGTAGCGCGCCAGCATGTCCTGGAAGGCCTTCTTCATCCGCGGCCACCGCGCGGCCGTCTCGGTGAAGAGGTCGCCCTCGGTCTTGTCCGCCACGTCCATGTAGAGCCAGGCGTAGAAGGCCTCGCCGTCGGTGGCGCGCGTGCGCTCGACGACGCGGCCGACGAACCGGTCCACCGCCTCGAAGCTCCCGCCCCACTGCGGCAACAGGTAGTTCAGGCGCGTGTAGTGGATCGTGTGGTAGGTCGGGAACTTGCCCGCCGCCTCCTCGTACAGCGCGTCCATGGCGCTCGCCGGCTGCTGCGAGCTGCCGGCGACGATGAGGGCCACCCAGTACCAGAGGGGCGATTCGCGTCCCGCGGGCCCGGCCTCGTCGAGCGCGGCGGCGGCCTTCGCGAGGCGCTCCCGGAACAGGCGCATGCCTTCGCCGGGCACGGACGAGGCCGATCCCCCGCCGCGCGCGACCCACGCCTGGCGCTGCCAGCGGATGGCCATGACGAGCTTGCGCATGCGCGAATCCGGCGCGCCCGCCTGCCACTTGCCGAGCCAGCGGTCCATGTCCGTCGTGTCCTCGACGTCGAGCTGCGCGTCCCACGCGCCCTGCAGGGCCTCGAGCATCCAGAGGCCGTGGGTTGTGCGCTGGCGGCTCGCGAGGAACTCGTCGTGCATCCGGTCGAGGACGCCCCACTCCTCGTTGAACACCGCGGCGATCGCCGCGTTCATCGCGTCGGCGTAGGTCTTGAGCGTGTAGCCGGTCTCCGACGGGGGGATCTGCGCCGGAAAGCCGGGGCGCCCCGGCGGGGTCTTCGGACCCCACCAATGGGCGGAGGCGGGGGCCAGGGCGAGGAGTGCGGAAAGGGCCGCGGCGGCGAGGGCGCGGAAGGGTCGGGTGGGCATCGGGGCATCCATCGGAAGGCAGCGGCCCGGGCGGGCCGCCGATGCCCGATGTTATCAGGTACGGTTGCCGGACTTACTGACGGTAGCGGCCTGCCGCGCTCAGGGCAGCACGATGCGCGCGGGCAGGAAGCGCACGAGGTTCGCGAGCCGCTCCGGCGCCCCGGCGGCGGGGAGCCGGTCGAGCGCCGCGTCCAGCCCGCCGCTCGCCCCGTCCACCGAGACCGTGAGCCGCACCCGGCCGCGGTCGACGACCGCCGACAGGGGCACCGGACAGGCGACGCACGCCGCCGCCACGCCCGACGTCTCGTAGAGCGTGCCTTCGAGCACGAGGCCCGCCGCGTCCCAGCGCCCCTCCTGCAGCGTGTACCACCGCGGCAGCCCGTTGGCGTCGTACACCTGCCAGGTGGCGAAGACCTGGTCCGAGCCGCCGAAGTCGTGGGCGACCATGAGGCCCGAGCCGTTGGTCTGCGGGTCGTACCACGCGCCCGAGACGTCGAAGCGCGCGCGCGGCAGGGTTTCGCTCCCCGTGACGAGGGTGCCGCGCGCGAGGGCCGTCGCGCGCGTCGAGAGCACCAGGATGTCGACCTGCCCCGCCGCCTCCGGCGTGTAGTCGAGCGAGAACTCCCAGGGCGTCAGCACCTGCGCGCAGGGCGCGAAGGTCTGCGGCTCCGCGAGCAGGATCCCCAGGGCCGGCGTGCCGTGGCCCGACGGCAGGCCGAGTTGCGCCTGCGTCGGCGGGCACGCGGAAGGCCAGGTGCCGCCCACGGTGATGCGCCGCGCGACGCCCGGCGCCGCGACGGCCGGGGTGACGGTGACCGCTGCCACCGGGGGCACGATCGAGAGCTTGCGCGTCGCGCCCGTCTCGACCGGCGCTGCGGCCGCCGGCGCCGCCAGGACTGCCGCCATCCCCGCCGCCAGCCCCCACGCGATGCCCCGTTTCCGCCACGTCTTCGTGATCCGCATCGAACCGCTCCCGTGATCGCATGCCCGGCAAGTGCCGGACACAGGTTATGCATCAATGAGTTGCAGGGAATCCCCGAAAGTGTGGGATTTTTTCCCACATTTTCGATAGACTGTCGGCTCCTGTCAAGCCTTGTGGAGCCCCGCAAATGCGGGAACACTTCCCGCACTTCGAAGATGATGTCGGGCACCCCCATGAGCGAGCAGAACCCGCAGTCGCGGCCCGCGGCCGTGCTGCGGGCGCTCGCGCGGGTGCTGCGACCGGTGGCGCGCCTGCTCATCGCCGGCGGCGTGCCCTTCCAGGCGGCGAGCGAATCGCTCAAGCGCGCCTATGTGGCGGCCGCGCGCCGGCATTTCCCGGAGGATGCGCGCAGCGACAGCCGGCTTTCGCTGCTCACCGGGCTCAACCGCAAGGAGGTGCGAAGGCTCACCACCCCCGTGGCCGACGAATGGGGGCCGGAGTCGGTGACCTCGTTCGGGGCCGCCGTATTCGCGGCCTGGACCGTGCGCCCGCAGTGGCGCGACGCCGAGGGACGGCCGCGCCCGCTTCCGCGCCGCGGCGAGGGTTCGTTCGTCGAGCTGGTGAAGAGCGTCACGCTGGATCACCGCCCCGCCGCCATCCTCGAGGAGCTGGTGCGCCTGGGCCAGGCGCAGGTGGACGAGGACGGCACGGTCCACGCGTGCGGCGACGCCTTCCTTTCCCAGCGCGAGTTCTCGGACCGGCTCGGACCCCTGGCGGAGAACCTGCAGGATCACGCCGATGCGGCGGTCGCCAACGTGCTGGCGCCCTCGCCGGCCTTCCTCGAAAGAAGCGTCTTCGCCGACGCGCTCTCCGCGGAGTCGGCCAGGCGCCTGCAGGAGGAGGCCCGCACGCAGTGGAAGCGGCTGCACGACGAGCTCATCGCGCGGGCCGACGCGCTCGAGGCCGAAGACCGGGCGCTGGGCCGCCCGGCGCGCAGCCGCGTGCGCATCGGCCTCTACGCCTTCTCGGAGAACGAGGACGCGCCCGCGCCGCCGGCGCCGGGCCCCACGGAGGAATCCCGCGATGAGTGAATCGCCCCTGGCGCGCGTCGCAGGCGCGGCCGCGCTCGGCCTGGTCACGCTGCTGCTGGCGGCCTGCGGCGCGCAGACCAAGACGGGCAGCAACGGCACGGGGAACGAGCCGCCCGTCCTGCAGGCCGACAACGCCTTCGTCACCGGCGCGCTCACCGGCGCCGAGCCGTTTGCCGCCGCGACCGCCGCCGTCGACCTCGCCGGCGCCGCCCTCCGCGTCGACTCCCGGCCGGATGCCGGCAGCGACGGCCTTCGTCTCGGGATGGTTCTCGAGGCCGCGGGCACGAGCGCGGCAGGCGCCACGGTCGTGCGCGTCGCGAGTGTCCAGTCGGTCGCTCGCGGCGCCGTCGCGGCGGTGGATGCGGACAACGGCCGGTTCACCGTCGCCACGCTGGCGTTCGTCACCGACACGAACACGCTCTTCGACGGCGTGGCCGGCATGGTGGGCCTCGTGCCGGGCGACACCGTGGAGGTTTCCGGACTTCCCCTCGCCGCTTCGCACGCCTGGCTCGCCACGCGGGTGACGCGCCTCGCTCCGCAGCCGGCCACCCGGCTCGAGCTCGCCGCGCCGGTGGACCAGGCGGCCGCCGGCGCCCTCGTCGTCGCCGGCGTCACGGTGCCGCTGTCCGCTCCCGTGGCGGGCGCCCCGGCGGTGCTCGTCGGCAGCCGCGTCCGCGTCGCGGGCACGCTCGACGCCGCGGGCGCGACGCTCACGCCCTCGCACGTGGAGTTCCTGCCCGACTACCCGCCGACGGCCGGGGCCCGCGTCGCCTTCGACGGCATCGTGCTCGCGACGCTGCCCGCGGGCGGCGTGCGCGTGCGAACGGCCTCGCGCGACCTCGACGTGACGGGCATGCCGGCGGACGCCGCGTTGCCGACGGCCGGCTCGCGCGTGACCGGCCAGGGCACGGCACAGGGCGCCGGCGCTGTCGTGGCCGACGCGTTCGCCGTCATCGCCCCGGGCGCACCGGTCATCTATCGCGTGACCGGTTCCGTAAGTGACTTCGCCTCCCTCGCCTCGCTGCGCGTGCGCGGCGAGCCGGTGGACCTCACGACGGCGGTGATCACGGGGGGCGATGCCGCGGGCATCGGCAACGGCCGCCGCCTCGCGGTGACGGGAACGGCGGGGCCCGGCGCGATCCGCGCGAGCGCCGCGCAGGTCCTGCCCTAGGGAACGCGCGAAGCTAGCGAAGCACGGCGGAGAGCCAGCCGTCCACGGCCGCCGCGAGCGCCTCCTCGCGGCCGGCGTAGAAGTGGTCGGCCCCGGCGATCCTCACCTGGCGCGAGCCCTCCGGGGCGGACAGCAGCGTGAGCCGGCGGCGCCAGTCCGCCTCGAGCGAGGGCGCGAGGTCGTTCTCGCCGTACACGTCGAGGATGGGCCGCGGCGAGAACCACGTGGCGAGGCTGTAGCCGCCGGTGAGGCCCAGGCAGGCCCAGGCCGCGTAGGGCGGGTCGGCGGTCTCGTCGAAGTACGCGTTGGCCATCCACGAGCCCATGCTGTGCGAGACGAGGGCGATGCGCTTCTCGCCGCGCGCCGCGAGCCACGCCGCCGCGCGCCCGAGGCGGTCGATCGCCTCGGGGAACACCGCCGGGTAGTAGGCCTCCGAGCGCGCGTCAGCCGCCTGCACCGGCATCTGGATGGAAAGGGTCGTCCAGCCGCGGTCCGTGAGCTTGGCGCGCAGCACGCCGATCACGCCGTGGTCCGGGTGCACGCCGATGCCGTGCACGATCACCACCGCGCCCTTGGGCTTCGCCGCGGGCGCGTGGATGGCGAGGAATCGGCGCCCGGCGGAGGTCTCGAGCCACACCGCGTCGCCCACCACCAGCGCGGGCACCACCTCGTCCGCCCAGCGCTTCTCGCGCGCGTAGTCCTGCGCCGGCGCGGGCAGCGCGGCGGCCATGGCGAGGAGCAATGCGAGGCGGGCGATCACGCGTGAGAGAATAGCCGCTTCGCGTATCCGCTTCCAGCCATGGAGTTCCTGTCCTTCGCCTGGATCGCCGACCCGCAGGTCTGGCTCTCGCTCGTCACGCTCTCGGCCCTCGAGATCGTGCTGGGCATCGACAACCTCGTGTTCATCGCGATCCTCACCGGCCGCCTGCCCGCGCACCAGCGCAAGCTCGGGCGCCGGGTCGGCCTCGCGCTCGCGCTGCTCACGCGCCTGGCCCTGCTCGCCACCCTGGCGTGGATCGTGGGCCTGGTCGAGCCGGTCTTCAGCGTGGCGGGCCGGGCCTTCTCCTGGCGCGACGTGATCCTGGTGGGCGGGGGCCTCTTCCTGCTCTACAAGGGCACGATGGAGATCCATGCGATGGTGGAGCACGACGAGCCGGAGCCGCACTCCCCGCACGGCGCGGCGGGCGCGACGCTGCGCGGCGTGGTGATGCAGATCGCCGTGATCGACATCATCTTTTCGCTGGACTCGGTGATCACCGCGGTGGGCATGGCCGACCACCTCTGGGTGATGGTCACCGCGGTGGTGCTCGCCATGGTGGTGATGATCGCCGCGGCGGACCCCCTGTCGGAGTTCGTCTCGCGCCACCCCACGGTGAAGATGCTCGCGCTCGCCTTCCTGCTGCTCATCGGCGTCGTGCTGGTGGCCGACGGCTTCGGCGTGCACGTGCCCAAGGCCTACATCTACTTCGCGCTCGCCTTCTCGGTGGCCGTGGAGACGCTCAACCACGTCGTGCGCCGCCGCCGGCGGACGCGCGCCGCGTGAGGCACCGCCCATGAAGACCCGAATCGACCCGCGCCGGCTCACCCGGGAGCTGCTCGCGTTCAACACCATCAACCCGCCGGGCATGGAGCGCGCCTGCGCGCGCCACCTCGGCGCGATCCTCGAGGCCGCGGGCTTCCGGGTGGCCTACCACGAGTTCGCCGAGTCGCGCACGAGCCTGGTCGCGGAGATCGGCGGCGACGACGGGCGCCCGCCCATCTGCTTCACCGGCCACATCGACACCGTGCCGCTGGGGGCCAAGGCCTGGACGCGCGACGCCTTCGCGGGCGAGACCGACGGCGACCGACTCTTCGGCCGCGGCTCGACCGACATGAAGGGCGGCATCGCCGCGTTCGTGGCCGCCGCGGTGGAGCTCGCGCCGCGCCTGGCCCGCAGCCCCGGCCTGGTGCTCGTGGTCACCGCGAGCGAGGAGGTGGGCTGCGAGGGCGCGAAGTACCTGGTGGACTCGCGCCTTCTGGACCGCGCCGGCGCCATCGTCGTGGCCGAGCCCACGGCCAACTACCCGTACGTGGGCCACAAGGGCCTGGCGTGGTTCGAGATCGAGACCACGGGCGTCACCGCCCACGGCTCGATGCCGGAGGTGGGCGAGAACGCCATCGTGAAGATGGCGGACGTGATCCGCGACCTGGAGGGGTTCCGCTTTCCCGTGGACGCCCACCCCGTGATGGGCTCGCCCACGCTCAACGTCGGCACGATCCGCGGGGGTCTGAACACCAACTCCGTGCCCGACTCGGCCAAGATCACCGTGGACGTTCGCACGGTGCCCGGCGTGGACCACGGGCACCTGTGCCACTCGCTCGAGCACCTGCTGGGGCCGCGCGGCGCGCGCGTGCGCCAGATCGTCGACACGCCCGCGCTCTACACGGAGCCCGCGGACGCCTGGATCCAGCAGGTGTTCGAGGACTGCACGCCCTTCCTGGGCGCGCGGCCCGACCCGCGCACCATCACCTTCTCGACGGACGGCGCCTGGCTCAAGCCGGGCTATGGCGGCGCGCCCGCGGTGATCCTCGGGCCGGGCGAGCCGCGCCTGGCGCACCAGACCGACGAGTGGTGCTCGCTCTCCCGGCTCGAGCAGTCGGTGGACCTCTTCGCCACGATCATGCGCCGGTGGTGCGGGCTGTAGGCGCAGGCGTGGCCGCGTCCATCCCCGCCCCGCGCCCGGCCGCGGCCAGCGCCCTCCTGCTGGCGGCATTCCTCGCGGTGCTGCCGTTCTCCTCGAGCGTGGCGCTGCGCAACGCGCTGCTCGCCGGCGGCGCGCTGGCGCTCGCCCTCGCCGCCCGCCGCGGGAGCCTGCCGCGCCCCTGGCTGCCGCCCGCGCGCGTGCTGGCGCCCTTCGCCGCGTACGCCGCCTGGTGCGTCGCCTCCGTCGCGTGGAGCGTCGACCGCCCCTACTCGCTCGCCGAGCTGCGGCCGGACCTGCTGTATCCCGCCGTCGCGTTCCTCGTCTTCTTCGCCGCGACCGACGGCGTGCACGCGCTCGACCGCTGGGCGTGGGGCCTCAGCGCGGGGCTCGCGGGGCTCGCCGCCTCCGCCGCCGCGCAAAAGCTCGCGCTGGGCGAGTGGGACCCGCAGCGCTGGCACGGCGACGTGGGCAGCTACGCCACGTACGTGGTGCTCGCGGCGCCCGCGCTCGGCTGGTCCTTCGCGCGCACCGCCTCGCGGCGCCTGCGCGCGGCGCTCGCCGCCGTGGCCGTGCTCACGCTCGTGGTCACCTCCTGGAACGACAACCGCATCGCCTGGGTCGCGCTGGCCGGCATGACCGTCGTCGCCGCGGCGCTTCGGCCCCGGTCGTCCGGCTCGCCGCGTCCCGGCGCCGTCCTGGCCCTCGCGGCCGCCGGCCTCGTGGTGTTCGCCGCCCTGTTCGCGCTCGCGGTCCACCAGCGCGCCGAGAAGCTCGAGCACACGCCGGAGGCCGCCGAGGCGAGCCTCGCGCGCGACCCGCGCCTCGCCATCTGGGACTACGCGGCCGGCCGCATCGCCGAGGCGCCGTGGGCCGGCCACGGCTTCGGGCGCGGCATCCTGCGCCAGCAGTTCCGCACGGGCGTGGTGCCCGGCACCGACAACCCGCTCTACACGCACGCGCACAACACGGTGCTCAACGTGCTGCTGCAGGGCGGCGCGGTTGGCCTCGCGCTCTTCGCGTGGCTCGCGGGGGCGGTGCTGCGCGAGATGGCGGCGGGGCTGGCGGGCGGAAAGGAGCGCCGCCTCGCGGCGGCCCTGGGAATCGTGCTGCTCGCCGGCTTCGCCATCCGCAACCTCACGGACGACTTCCTGGTGCGCCACAGCGCCATGCTCGCGTGGGGCCTCGCGGGCGCGGTGCTCGGCGCGTTGCGCGCGCCGGGGGCTACTTCCGCCAGAACGCCGGCGTGAAGAGCACGAGCATCGTGAAGAGCTCCAGGCGCCCGAGCAGCATCGAGAAGGTGCACACCCAGGTCTGGAAGTCGGTGAGCGAGGCGTAGTTCGTCGCCGGCCCCACGGCGCCCAGGCCCGGGCCCATGTTGTTGATGCAGGCGAGCACGGCGGTGACGGCCGACACCACGTCCAGCCCGCTCGCGAGCAGCAGCATCGACATCACGATGATCGTGCCGCCCCACATGAGCATGAAGGCGAGCACCGCGAAGATCACGTTGTTCTCGATCACCTGCTCGCCGAACTTGACGGGCAGCACCGCCCGCGGGTGGATGATGCGCGTCATCTCGCGCACCGCCTGCTTGAAGAGCAGGCTCGCGCGCACCATCTTGATGCCGCCGCCCGTCGAGCCCGAGCTCGTCACGAAGCACGACATGAAGATCATCCAGATGGGCGCGAACACGGGCCACTGGCCGAAGTCCACCGAGGCGAAGCCGGTCGTCGAGGCGATCGACACCACGTTGAAGGCCGCGTGCCGCAGCGCGGTGGTGAAGTCGTCGTACACGCCGCGCCAGACGAGGAAGGCGGCGATCATGAGCACCGAGCCGGCCATCCAGGCCATGACGCGCCCGGCCTCGGCGTCGGCCGCGTAGGGCCGCAGCGAGCGCCGGCGCACCGCCAGGAAGTGGGTGGCGAAGTTCAGGCTCGCCACCAGCATGAACACGATGGTCACCGACTCGATGGCCGGCGAGTGGAACCAGGCGAAGCTCTCGTCGTGCGAGGAGAACCCGCCCAGGCCCATGGTCGAGAAGGCGTGGATCACCGCGTCCACCCAGGTCATGCCGGCCGCGTGGTAGGCGGCGATGCAGGCGGCGGTGACGGCGGCGTACACGGCCCACAGGCCCTTGGCGGTGTCGCCGATGCGCGGGGTGAGCTTGGTGTCCTTCATGCAGCCCGGGCTCTCGGCCTTGAAGAGCTGGCTGCCGCCCACGCCCAGCAGCGGCAGGATGGCCACGGCGAGCACGATGATGCCCATGCCCCCGATCCACACCAGCAGCGTTCGCCAGATGTTGATGGAAGGCGCGAGCGCGTCCAGGCCCGAGAGCACCGTGGCGCCCGACGTCGTCATGCCCGAGACGGCCTCGAAGTACGCGTCGGTGAAGCTCATGCCCGGCAGGGCGGCGAGCAGCGGCACGGTGGCGAAGGCCGGCACCACGGTCCACACCAGCGAGACCAGCAGGAAGCCGTCGCGGGGCTGAAGCTCGCGGCGGTGGCGCCCGCGCGTGGCGAAGAAGGTGAACAGGCCGCTCACGAAGGTGACGATGAAGCCCGACTCGTAGGCCCGGTGCGCGCCGTCGTGCAGCGCCATCGAGAAGCCGAGCGGCACGAGGAAGGCCGGCGAGAAGAGCAGCACCGCCCCCGAGAGCACGTGCAGCACCGGGAAGACGCGGAAGACCGCGTCCACGGGGCGCGGGGCGCCCGGGGCCGTTCGCAGCGGCAGGGGCCGGCTCATGGGCTAGAAGAACCCCACCGAGACCTCGAAGAGCTTCTCCACGCGCGGGATCATGCGCTTCTGCGTGAGGAAGACCAGCACGTGGTCGTCGGGCTCGATCACGTGGCCGTCGTCCTCGGCCACGATGACCCGCTCGCCGCGCACGATGCCCACGATCGTGGCTCCCGGCGGCAGCTCGATGTCGCGGATGGCGCGGCCCACGACGCGCGAGGTCTTGCGGTCGCCGTGCGCGATGAGCTCCAGGGCCTCGGCCTTGCCGCGGCGCACGCTGTGCACCGCCACCACGTCGCCGCGCCGCACGTGCTCCAGGAGGCTGCCGAGCGTGGCCTGGGCGGGCGAGATGGCGATGTCGATCTGGCCGCCCTGCATGAGGTCGCCGTAGGCCTTGCGGTTGATGAGGGCGATCACGCGCCGCGCGCCCATGCGCTTGGCGAGCAGCGCCGACATGATGTTGGCCTCGTCGTCGTTGGTGACGGACACGAAGAGGTCGGTCTCGTCGACGTTCTCGTCGCCCAGCAGGTCCTCGCTGCTCACGTCGCCGTGCAGCACCAGCGTGGAGCCGAGCTGGCCGGCCAGGAACTCGCAGCGGCGCTTGGAGGCCTCGATCACCTTCACGTTCATCAGGCGCCCCTCGAGCGCGCGCGCCAGGCGCAGCCCGATGTTGCCGCCGCCGGCGATGATCACGCGGCCCACGCCGCGGTCCATCTGCCGCATGTGCGCCATCACCTCCCGGATGTGGCCGGAGGCCGCCACGAAGAACACCTCGTCGCCGGGGTGCACCACCGTGTCGGGCGCGAGGTTGAGCGGCCGGTCGTTGCGGTAGATGGCGGCCACCTTCACGTCGATCGTGGGCAGCAGCTTCTCGAGGTCGCGCAGCGGGTGGCGCACGATGGGCCCGCCCTCGACCGCGCGCACCGCCACCAGGTCGATCTTGCCGCCGGCGAACTCCGCGACCTGCAGCGCCTCGGGGAAGTCGATGAGCTTGGCGATGTACTCGGTCACGATCTGCTCGGGGCAGATGGCGTGGTTCACCGAGAAGCAGTCGCTCTCCAGCAGCTCCGGGTGGCGCTCGAACCACGTGGAGCGGATGCGCGCGATGCGCGTGGGGATGTTGAACACCGAGTGCGCGACCTTGCTCGCCACCAGGTTGGTCTCGTCGCTCGCCGTCACGGCGAAGAGCATGTCGGTGTCGGCGGCGCCCGCCTCGGCCAGGATCTCCGGGTGGGCGGCGTTGCCCACGACGGTGCGCAGGTCGTACTGGTTCTGCAGGTCCTTCAGGCGCTCCGGGCTCGTGTCGACGACCGTCACGTCGTTCTTCTCCGACACGAGGCTCTCGGCCACGCTGGCGCCGACCTGGCCGGCGCCGAGGATGAGGATCTTCAAGGTGGATGCGTCTTCGTCGGGGGGGTCGGGGCGGATTCTACGCCCGGCCCGGCCGGTCCGCCTTGCCCCGGCTCACAGGGAGACGATGAGCTTGACCGCGAGCGCGAGCAGGAACAGCGCGAAGGCCTTCTTGAGGAGGGCCACCGGCAGGCGGTGGGCCAGTCGCGCGCCCACCGGCGCCATGAGGGCGCTCGTGACGGAGATGCCCAGCAGCGCGGGCAGGTACACGTAGCCGAGCGTCCAGGGCGGAAGCGAGGGCTCCGTGAGCCCGGCGACCACGTAGCCGGCGGTGCCCGAGATCGCCACCACGAAGCCGATGGCGGCCGAGGTGCCGATCGCCGACTTGAACGGCACGCCCCACGCGGTCATGAAGGGCACGGAGATCATCGCGCCGCCCACGCCCGCCAGGCCCGAGAGCCCGCCGATGAGCGCGCCCACGCCGAAGAGGCCCGCGCGCCCCGGCATGGGCCGGCCCGCGGCGGGCGCCCGCCCGAAGAGGATGTGCGCGACCACGTAGAGCATGAAGGCGAGGAAGAAGTACTTGAGGAAGGCGACCGGGGCCACGCGCGCCACCGCGCCCGCGGCGAGCCCGGCGGCCAGCACGCCCGGCGCCACGCCGCGCACGACGTCGGCGCGCACCGCCCCGTGCGCGTGGTGCTCGCGCGCGCCCGAGCCCGTGGCCACGACGATCGCCGCGAGCGAGGTGCCCAGCGCGAGGTGCATCACCAGGTGCGGCGTGAACCCGAAGGCCACGAACACGAGCCCGAGCGTCGGGACGATGACCGCACCACCGCCGATGCCCAGCAGTCCCGACAGGAAGCCCACCACCACCCCCAGGCCGGCGTAGGTGAGCCAGGTGAGCGCCTCAGGGGGCATCGCGCCCGAGCCGCTTCACGACGGCCGCCCACTCGCGCGCGGTGACCGGCGTGATCGACAGGCGGTTGCCCCGTCGCAGCACGACCATGTCCGCGAGCTCCGGCCGCGCGCGCAGCTCCTCCAGCGGCAGCAGGCGCGTCTTGCGCTCGAGCGCGACGTCGACGAGCAGCCAGCGCGGGTTCGCGCGCGTGCTCTTCGGGTCGTAGTAGGGGCTCTTCGGGTCGAACTGGGTCTCGTCCGGGTACGGCCCGCTCGCCACGCGCGCCAGGCCCGCGATGCCCGGCACCGCGCAGCTCGAGTGGTAGAAGAGCACGCCGTCGCCCACGCGCATCGCGTCGCGCATGTAGTTGCGGGCCTGGTAGTTGCGCACGCCGAACCAGGGCGTGGTCTTCTTCGGCGCGCGGGCGAGATCGTCGATCGAGAACTCGTCCGGCTCCGACTTCATGAGCCAGTGGGACATGGGAGGAGCGGGAGGTGGGAGGCGATTTCCTGCGGTGTTCGTCCGGGCCGCACGCTCGAACCCAAGGGTTCAAGGCGGTTGCCTACCGGGTGCCGTAGGTACATCCGACATGGGACGCGCACAAAAGCACCGCTTTGGCGGGCATCCAGGCTGACAAGATTATCGGCTCGAAGATGTAAGCCCGGACGAACACCGCAGGGAACCGCCGCAGGTCGCGTGCCTCGCGACTAGAAGAGCTTGTCCTGGTCGGCGGCGAGCGCCGAGTCCAGCGATTCCTGCATCGCGGCGATTCTACGCCGAAAGTCCGCTCCGTCAACGGAAGGCGCGCCGCCCTTGCCGCCCTTCTGCGCCAGGAACTCGTGGGCGATGTTGAGCGCGGCCATGACCGCGATCTTCTCGTTGCCGGTGATGCGGCCGCCGTCGCGAAGGTCCTTCATCCGGCGGTTGAGGTAGTCGACGGAGGCCTGCAGCTGCGCCTCCTCGCCCTCGGGGCAGGCCACGCGGTACTCGCGGCCCAGGATCTGGATGGGAAGGCCGCGCTCGCGGCTCCTCGCGTCGTCGGCGCTCACGCCTCGGTCTCGGGAATCTGCTTGAGCAGCGCCTCGATGCGCGCCTTGGCGGCGGCGAGCTTCTCGGTGAGGCGCGCGTTCTCGTCCGTGCGCGCCGCCAGCTGCTGGCGCAGCTCGCGACCATCCTCCCGCAACTGCTTGAGCTGCGCGACGGCCTGCTCGACCTTCGCTTCGAGGGCGGAAAGCTCGGATTCCATGCTCGGCAGGTTATTGGAAAAGGGTTTCCGAGTCAACGTGTAAGCGCTTATTTTGAAAGTGGTTTCGAATGTAACGGTGGGCGTCCGCGCCCCCGCGGCGTATGATCCGCTTCCAGCGACCGGGTGCCCGGGAAGCCGGTGAGAAGCCGGCGCTGCCCCCGCAACGGTAAGCCAGTGCGGGTCCCCCTCGACGCCACTGCGGCCACGCGCCGCGGGAAGGCGGGGACCAAGTCTGGCGAGCCCGGAGACCGGCCCGGTCGCGAGGACCCCGACCGCCAGGGCGAGTGGCCCCCGGGCGGGGATGCGAGAACCTGTGGGCCTGCGGGGACGCTGGCCCGCCTGGACCAAGGACCCCTCCACCATGAAGAAGCAGCCCCTCGCCGGCCTCGCCGCCGCGATGGCGCTCGGCGCGCACGCCCAGCCCGTGCCCGCCCCCTCCGCCCCCCTGCTCGCCTTCCAGCCCCTCGACGCCATCGTCGTCACCGCGGCGCGCACGCCGCAGCGCGCGGCCGACGCGCTGCGCGACGTCGAGGTCATCACGCGCGAGACGATCGACCTGGCCGGGCCCATCTCCGTGGCCGAGCTCCTGCAGCGCCAGGCGCTCGTCGAGTTCCGCGGCACGGGCGGGCCGGGGCAGCCGGCGGGGCTCTTCCTGCGCGGCGCCAACGCCGGCCAGACGCTCGTGCTGATCGACGGGCTGCGCGCGGGCTCGGCCACGGTGGGCACCACCTCCCTGGAGAACATCCCGCTCGACCTCGTCGAGCGCATCGAGGTCGTGAAGGGGCCGCTTTCCAGCCTGTACGGCCCCGACGCCATCGGCGGCGTGGTGCAGGTCTTCACGCGCGCCTCGGCCAAGCCGCGCCTGTTCGCCACCCTGGGATACGGCACCGACGCCGACTCGCGCCTGGCCGCGGGCTTCACCGCCATCGAGGGCGCCCTCACCGCGTCGTTCTCCGCCGGGGCCCGGCGCGTGGACGCGCCCAGCGCCACCAACGCGCGCGCGTTCTGCCACGACCCGGACCGGGACCCGTACGAGAACGCCTTCGCCAACCTGCACGCCGAGGCGCGGCTGGCCCGCGACGAATCGCTCGCCTTCGCGGCCTTCGCGAGCCGCGGCCGCGCGCGCTTCGACGGCTGCCCGGATGCCCAGGGGCGGTTCGCCAACGACCGCAACGTGCAGACGATCTCCGGCGCGAGCGTGCAGTCCTCGATGCTGTACGCGCCGGGGTGGGAGAGCCGCCTTCGCGTCGGCCAGGGCCGGGACGCGCTCGCCATCGAGTCGGCCACGCCGGCGCGCTTCGAGACGCGGCAGGACCAGGCCTCGTGGACGCACGAGTTCGCCACGCCCGCCGGCCGCGTCCTGGCGGCGGTGGAGACGCTCCGCCAGAAGGTGCTGTCCGACACCGGGTTCACGCGCACGAGGCGGACGACCAACTCGGCCTGGATCTCCGCCGACGAGTCGTGGAAGGGCTGGAAGCTGGAGGCCTCGGCGCGCCGCGACGACGACGACCAGTTCGGCACCCACGACACGGGCGCCGTGAGCCTGGGGGCCACCTGGCCGGGCGTGGCGCTGGTCTCGGCCACGGTCGGGCGGGGCTTTCGAGCGCCGACCTTCTTCGACCTGTACGCGCCGGCCTCGGACTTCTACGTGGCCAACCCCGACCTGCGCCCCGAGAGGAGCCGATCGCGCGAGGTGGGCGTGCGCAGCCTTTCCGGCGGCGCCTGGCGCTGGCGCCTCACCGCCTTCGACCACCGCATCGAGGACCTCATCGCGTACGTGTTCCCGACGGTGCTCAACGTGCGCCGCGCGCGCATCCGCGGGCTGGAGGCCGAGGCGGAGGCGACGCTCTGGGGCACGCGCGTGCGGGCCTCGCTCGCGGCGCAGCGCCCGCGCGACGAGGACACGGGCCTGCTGCTGCAGGGCCGCGCCCGCCGCTTCGGCCGCGTGGAGCTCTCGCGCAGCTTCGGGGCGTGGCGCCTGGCCGCCGGCCTCACCGCCTCGGGGCCGCGCTTCGACTCCGCCGACGAGTCGCCGGCCTCGCGCCTGCCCGGCTACGCCATCGCCGACGCCTCCGTGCGCTGGCGCATCGACCGCCACTGGAGCGCCGAGCTCACGGGCACCAACCTCGCGGACCGCCGCTACGAGCACACCGTGGGCTACGACGCGCCGCGGCGCGCCGTCCTGCTCAACCTGCGCTACGAGGCCCCCTGAGCCCGCCGGCGTCCCCCGGGCCGTTTTGCTAATCTGGCGGCCATGGTCCCGGACCCGATCGGCGTCGACTCTCTTCGCCGCGTCCTCGTGGTGAAGCTGCGCCACCACGGCGACGTGCTGCTCGCCTCCCCGGTGTTCCGCGTGCTGGCGGCGCGGGCCCCCGAGGCCGAGATCGACGCGCTGGTCTACGCCGACACGCGCGACATGCTCGCCGGGCACCCGGACGTCTCGCGCATCCACGGCATCGACCGCGAGTGGAAGCGACAGGGCCTGCTGGTGCAGGCGCGCCACGAGGCCGCCCTGCTGACGGCGCTGCGCGAGCGGCGCTACCAGCTCATCGTGCACCTCACGGAGCACTGGCGCGGCGCCTGGCTCGCGCAGCTGCTGCGCCCGCGCTGGTCCGTGGCGCCCGCCCGTCCCGGCTGGGCCTGGAACGCGGCGTTCTCCCACCGATTCCCGCGGCCGCGCGGCACGCCGCGGCACGCGGTGGAGGCCAACCTCGACGCGCTGCGGCGCGTGGGCCTGTACCCCGAGCCGGCGGAAAAGCGCCTGGTGATGGTGCCGGGCCCCGAGGCCGAGGCGCGCGTGGACGCCCTGCTCGCCCAGGACGGTCTCGCCCCCCGCGGCTTCCTGCAGTTCCACCCCACCTCGCGCTGGCTCTTCAAGGCCTGGACGGACGAGCGCAACGCCGAGCTTCTGCAGCGCCTGGTGCGCGACGGCCACCGCGTGGTGGTCACCGGCGCGCCCAGCGCCCGGGAGCGCGCCATCGTCGCGCGCATCCTCGAGCGCGCGGCCGTGCCCGTGACGGACCTCTCGGGCACCCTCACGCTGCGCGAGATGGGCGCGCTCGCCGCTCGCGCGCGGCTCTTCTTCGGCGTCGACTCGGCGCCCATGCACATCGCCGCCGCCATGGGCACGCCGGTGGTGGCGCTCTTCGGCCCCAGCGGCGAGCGCGAGTGGGGGCCGTGGATGGTGCCGCACCGCGTCGTGGCCGGCCCCCAGCCGTGCCGGCCGTGCGGCAACGACGGCTGCGGCGGCGGCAAGGTGAGCGAGTGCCTCACGGGCCTCGCGGTCGACGAGGCCCACGCCGCGATCAACGACCTCCTCGCGCAGTCGTGAGCGCGCCGCCTCGAGGCCGGGCACCGGGCGGACCCCGCGTCGCGCTGGTGCGAAGCCGCTTCGATGCCTTCGGCGGCGCCGAGCGCTTCGTGCAGTCGGCCGTGGCCGCGCTCTCGGCGCAGGGCGCCACCCTCACCCTCGTCACGCGGCGCTGGCCCGACGGCGACGGCAGCGCCATCGTCCTGGACCCGTTCTACCTCGGCAGCCTCTGGCGCGACCGCGGCTTCGCGCGCGCCGTCTGCGCCGAGCTGCCGCGCCGGCACTTCGACCTCGTGCAGTCCCACGAGCGCATCGCCTGCTGCGACGTCTACCGCGCCGGCGACGGCGTGCACGCCGAGTGGCTCGCGCAGCGCGCGCGCATCCAGTCGCCGCTGGCGCGCCTGGGCACGCGCCTCGCGCCCCACCACCGCTACCTCCTCGCCGCCGAGCGCGCGCTGTTCACCTCGCCACGGCTCAGGGCGGTGATCTGCAACTCGGAGATGGTGCGCGGCGAGATCGCCGCGCGCTTCGCCACGCCCGCCGACCGGCTCGTGCTCATCCGCAACGCCGTGGACGGCGCGCGCTTCCACCCCGGGCTGCGCGCCGAGCTGGGGCCGGCGGTGCGCGCCCAACTGGGGATCCCCGCAGGCGCGGCGGTGTTCGCGTTCGTGGGCTCGGGATTCGAGCGCAAGGGCGTCGGGCCCTTCCTGCACGCCCTGGCGAGGCGCCGCGAGCCCGCCTGGGGCCTGGTCGCCGGCCGCGACAAGCGCGCCGCCCGCTACCGGGCGCTGGCCGCCCGCCTGGGCCTCGCGGACCGCGTGCGCTTCCTGGGCGGCGTCTCCGACGTGCGGCCCTACCTCGCGTGCGCCGACGCCTTCGTGCTGCCCACGCTCTACGACCCCTTCCCCAACGCGGCGCTCGAGGCGATGGCGGCCGGGCTGCCCGTGGTGACGAGCGGCAAGTGCGGCGCGGCCGAGGTCGTGCGCGAGGGCGAGAGCGGGTTCGTGCGCGACGCGCTGGACGTGGCCGGCCTGGCCGAGTGCCTGGACCGCCTGGACCCCGACTCGGCGCGCCGGCTGGGCGGGGCCGCGCGCGAGGCGGTGGCCGGCCTCACGCCCGAGGCCATGGGACGCGAATACCTCGACCTGTACCGCCGGCTCCTCGGGGGCAAACTGGGATAATGGCGCGATGAGCGCACCGACCGCCGACGGCCGCACCCTCTACGCCCGGCTGCTGACCCACGTCTGGCCGTACCGCGCGGCGCTGTTCGCCGCCATCGCGGCCATGATCGTCGGGGGCCTGGCGGACGCCGCGCTCGTCAAGCTCACGGGCCCCCTGGTCAACGAGCTCTTCGTGGCGCGCAACCGCGACCTCGCGCTCCTCATCCCCCTGGGCGTGGTGACGGTCTTCCTGGTGAGCGGCCTGGCGAGCTTCGCCTCGGGCTACCTCGTGCAATGGGTGAACAACAAGGTCATCCTGGACCTGCGCACGGCCATGTTCGGCAACGTGCTGCGCCTGCCGCCGGCCTGGTTCGACGAGGTGCCCACGGCGCGGCTGGTCTCGCGCTTCACGCACGACGTGACGCAGATCGCCTCGGCCTCCACGAGCGTGCTCGCGACGCTCGTGCGCGACACGGTCACCATCGCCGCGCTCCTGGCGATCCTGCTGTGGTCCAACTGGCGGCTCACGCTCATCACCTTCGTGGTGATCCCGCCCCTCGCGCTGGCGGTGCGCTACTTCAGCCGGCGCCTGCGCGACATGAGCCGCGCCAGCCAGAAGGCCATGGGCGGCGTCGCCGAGGTGCTCGACGAGTCGATCACCAACCAGCGCGTGGTGCGCGTCTTCGGCGGCCAGGACTACGAGCGCGGCCGCTTCGCGCAGGCCGCGCAGCTCATCCGCCGCTACAACATGAAGCAGGCGACGGCGGCCGCGGCCACCGTGCCCGTCACCCAGCTCATGGTCGCCTGCGCCGTGGCGGCCATCATCTACTTCGCCGCCCAGCTCGCCTTCGCGGGGCAGACGGACGTGGGCCGCTTCGTGGAGTTCATCGCGGCCACCGGCATGCTGCTGCAGCCCCTGAAGCGCCTGACGGGCGTGAACGAGCACCTGCAGCGGGGCCTGGCGGCCTGCGAGAGCGTCTTCGGCCTGGTGGACGAGCGGCCCGAGGAGGACCGCGGCACCGTCGTGATGGACCGCGCCAAGGGCGCCATCCGCCTCGAGTCCGTCTCCCTCACCTACCGCACGGGCACCTCGCCCGCGCTCGACGGCGTGACGCTCGACATCCGGCCGGGCGAGACCGTCGCGCTCGTGGGCGCCTCCGGCAGCGGCAAGTCGAGCCTCATCCACCTGCTGCCGCGCTTCTACCACCCCACGGACGGGCGCATCACGCTGGACGGCGTGCCGCTGGAGGAGCTCACGCTCGAGAGCCTGCGCCGGCAGGTCTCGCTCGTGTCGCAGAACGTCGTGCTGTTCAACGACACCGTGGCGGCCAACATCGCCTACGGGCAGGCCGCGCGCGCCCCCGAGGCGGACATCGTTCGCGCCGCCGAGGCCGCGCACGCCATGGGCTTCATCCGCGAGCTGCCGCAGGGCCTGGCCACCCCCATCGGCGAGAACGGCGCCAAGCTCTCCGGCGGCCAGCGCCAGCGCATCGCCATCGCCCGCGCCATCCTCAAGGACGCGCCCATCCTGCTGCTGGACGAGGCCACCAGCGCGCTCGACACCGAGAGCGAGCGCGCCGTGCAGGCCGCGCTCGAGACCCTGATGCGCGGGCGCACCACCATCGTCATCGCCCACCGGCTGTCCACCGTGGAGGGCGCCGACCGCATCGTCGTGCTCTCCCACGGCCGCATCGTCGAGCAGGGCACGCACGCCGAGCTCCTCTCGCGCGGCGGCGCCTACGCGGGGCTGCACCGCCTGCAGTTCGCGGGCGCCTGAAGGTGGCGGACCTGGCCGCGCTGCGCATCCTGCACACCGAGTCGTCCCTGGGCTGGGGCGGGCAGGAGATCCGCGTGCTCACCGAGGCGCGCGGCGTCGCCCGCCGCGGCCACGCCGTGACGCTCGCCGCGCCCGCCGAGTCGCGCATCTTCCAGGCGGCCGCCGGCTATGGCCTGGAGGCGGTGGCGATCCCCATCGCGCGCAAGTCGGTCCGCGGGCTGCACGGCATGGTGGGCCTGCTGCGCGGCCGGCCCTTCGACGTCGTCAACACCCACAGCTCCACGGACAGCTGGCTCGCGGCCATCGCCGTGTGCTGCCTGCGCCGCGCGCCTCCCGTGGTGCGCACGCGCCACATCTCCGCGCCCTTGCCGCGCAACCTCGCCACGCGCTGGCTGTACCGCAGCGCCACCGAGCGGATCGTCACCACGGGCGAGAAGCTGCGCCTGCAGGTGATCGCCGAGACGGGCGTGGACCCGGCGCGCGTGGTGTCCATCCCCACCGGCATCGACCTGGAGCGCTTCCAGCCCGGGCCGAAGGCGCAGGCGCGGCGCGAGCTGGGGCTGGACGAGCAGGCCTTCACCTTCGGCATCGTCGCGACGCTGCGCAGCTGGAAGGGCCACCGCCAGCTCCTGGAGGCACTGGCCGCGATGCCCGATCCGGGCGCAAGGCTCGTCGTGGTGGGCGACGGCCCGCAGCGCGAGGCCCTCGAGGCGGCCATGGGCGAGCTGCGCCTCGCCGGGCGCCTGAAGTTCGTCGGCAACCAGGCCGACGTGGCGCCGTGGCTGCGCGCCTTCGACGCCTTCTGCCTGCCGTCCTACGCCAACGAGGGCGTGCCGCAGGCGCTCATGCAGGCCATGGCCTGCGGGCTGCCGGTCGTCTCCACGCCCGTGGGCAGCATCGAGGAGATCGTGGAGGACGGCCGCACGGGCCTCCTGGTGCCGCCCAGGGACGTGCCGGCGCTTCGCGCGGCGATGGAGCGCCTGGCCGCCGACGCCGGGCTGCGTGCGCGCCTGGCCTCCGCCGCCCGCGCCGAGGCGCTGATGCGCTTCGGCGAGGACCGCATGGTCGAGCGCATGCTGGAAGTCTTCACGGCGGCGACCCGCACCGCGCATGGGTGAGCGCTTCGCCACGCGCGCGAAGGTGGTCTCCCGCGCGCTGGCGCGCCGTCTCGCCTCGCCCGGCCTCTCCCGCGCCCCCGCGAGTCCCGCGCGCATCCTCGTCGCGCACCACCTGCTGCTGGGCGACACGATCATGCTCGCGCCGCTGCTCGCCAAGCTGCGCGCGAACCACCCGCGGGCCGACATCGCGATGACGGTGCCGCCGGCCACCGCGTGCCTGTACGCGGCGAGGCCCTGGGGCGTGCGGGCGCTGCCGTTCTCGCCGCGGGAGCCGCGCACGCTCGCGCCGCTCCTCGCCGAGCCGGCCTTCGACCTCGCCGTCGTCCCGGGCGACAACCGCCACGCCTGGCTCGCCGCGGCGATGGGCGCGCGGCACGTGGTCGCGCACGCCGGCGACGTGCCGGCCACCAAGAACTGGTTCGTGGACGACGCGCGGCCGATCCGCGCGGCGCCGGCGACGTGGGGCGAGCTGGTCTGCGACCTCGTGGACGGCGCCGATCCCCCGCCCTTCGCAAGGGGGGACTGGCCCGCGCCGCCCGCCGCGCCGCTTCCGACGGCGCCGGCCGCGCCCTACTGCGTGCTGCACGTGGGCGCGAGCACGCCGCTCAAGCGCTGGCCGCCGGAGCGCTGGGCCGCGCTGGCCGAGGCGCTCGCCGCCAAGGGCCTCGCGGTGGTGTGGAGCGGCGGCCGGGGCGAGGAAGCCCTCGTCGCCGCCTGCGACCCCGCGGGGCGCCACGCCTCCACCGCGGGCACGCTGGACCTCGCGCAGCTCTGGCGCCTCGTCGCCGGCGCCGCGCTGCTCG
Organism: Pseudomonadota bacterium; assembly: GCA_029781595.1. Taxonomy (GTDB): domain Bacteria; phylum Pseudomonadota; class Gammaproteobacteria; order Burkholderiales; family Usitatibacteraceae; genus FEB-7. The sequence continues at coordinate 76,391 of JAKOWJ010000034.1, forward strand.
TGAGCGCCGACACGGGCGTGGCCCACCTCGGGCGCGCCGCCTTCGCGCCCACGATCACGCTGTTCGGTCCGGGATCCATGACGCTCTGCGATTCCGGCGCCTTCTGGGCCGCGACGCCCTGGCGGGCGGTGGGCGAGCGCGACTTCCCCTGCCGAGACCAGGCCCGGCTCTTCCGCCGCGACGTCGCCTGGGTGCGACGGTGCTCCCGCGGGCTGGACGAGTGCCCCGCGCCGCGCTGCATGCACGCCATCGGCGTGGAAGCGGTGCTCGCCGCCGCGGCCGGCCTCACCTGAGCCACCGGGAACCGCCCCGGGCCGCGGCGGTCCGACTCAGGCAGGCGCCGGCGGAATCCGATCGCGGCACTGCTAGAATTTCCTCCTCCCCCGACCGCCGGACCGCCATGAACCGCCTCGCCCTGCGCCTCCTCCTCGCCCTCGCCGCCGCGGCCGGCCTCGCCGCCCACGCGGCGCTGCCCGTGGTCCTCGGCGAGCCGGTGGCGGAATCGCCGAAGGCCGCCGCCGTCGCGGGCCTGCTCACCACCGAGGACGAGTTCCCCGCCCCCCGGCTGCTGCTGCGCGCCCCGGGCGAGGGCGAGCTCGCCGCGATGGACGAGGCCCCGGGCGGCGCCAAGAAGGTGAAGGTGGGCTTCGGCCGCGAGGTCGCCGCCGAGGCCGAGCCGGGCACCGCCACGGCGTTCGCCTGGAGCCGCGTGGGCGAGTGGCGCATCGCCAAGCTGCGCGTGCAGTCCCCGGGCGCCAGCGCCCTGCGCGTGGCGCTGCGCATCGCCCCGACGGCCGAGCCCTGGAGCCTTCGCGTGGCCGGCAGCGACGACGAGACGAAGGCGCTCGGCCCCGTGGCCGAGGCCGGCCCCCTGGGCCGCACCGATCTCTTCTGGACGCCGCTCACCGAGGGCGACGCGCAGGTGATCGAGATCGCCTCTCCCGTCTCGCAGCCGGCGCCGGACGTGCAGGTCGTTCGCGTGTCGCACCTGGTCACCGGGCCGTCGAGCGGCTTCAAGGTGACGCCCAAGATCGGCCAGTCGCTGCCCTGCAACATCGACGTGGCGTGCGTCGCGAGCCCCTCCCAGGCGCTGCTCAACGCCGCCGCCTCGGTGGTGCGCATGCAGTTCACCTACCCGGACGGGGGTTCCTTCCTGTGCTCCGGGACGCTGCTGAACGACACGGCCTCGGGCACGCAGATCCCGTACCTCTTCTCGGCCAACCACTGCTTCGAGGCGGACAGCGCGCCGTACTTCACGGCCGCGCAGAAGCAGCAGGTGGCCAACACGCTCAACAGCTTCTTCTTCTACCAGGCCGCCACCTGCGGCAGCCTCGCCACGCCCGCCTTCGTGCAGCGCTTCGGCGGCGCCACCTTCCTGTACAGCAGCCTTTCGCTGGACGTGCTGTTCGTGCGCCTGAACGACTGGGCGCCGGCCGGCGCGTTCCTCTCGGGCTGGGACGCCAACGCCATCACGGCGGGCAGCGCCGTCACGGTGCTGCACCACCCGTTCGGCGACCTCAAGAAATTCTCGTCGGGCACGATGCGCGCGTTCGAGGTGCTGCCCAGCCCGCAGAACGCCTCCGGGGGCTACGCGCGCGTCGAGTACAACCAGGGCGTGACGGAGCCGGGCTCGAGCGGCGGCGGCCTGCTCACGTTCTCCGGCGGGCAGTACGTGCTGCGCGGCGGGCTCTTCGGCGGCGATTTCTTCTCCTGCTCCAGCAAGCAGTCCAACGGCTACTACGTGGGCTCGGACTTCTACTCGCGCTTCGACGCCGCCTACCCCTCGCTCCGGACCTGGCTGGAGGCCACGGGCACGCCGGACTTCGACGTGACGGACCTGTGGTACCTGCCGTTCGAGAGCGGCTGGGGCATGAACCTCGTGCAGCACCCGAGCGGCAAGGTCTTCGCGGTCTGGTACACCTACGACACGGATTTCGGCCCGCTGTGGCTGGTGATGCCCGACAGCACGTGGACGACCTCCCGCACGCTCACCGGCACGCTCTACCGCGTGAGCGGCCCGAACTACAACCAGGCCTTCAACGCCGGCAACGTCGTGGCCTCGCCGGTGGGCTCGCTCACCTTCACCTTCACGGACGCGAACAACGGCGCGTTCACGTGGACGGTGAACGGCGTCTCGGGCACCAAGAGCATCACGCGCCAGCCCTTCTGAGCGCCGCGCGGGCGCAGCCCGTATGATGGGCGGGCCATGGCGCCCGCCTCCCTCAGCCTCGCCATCGTCACGCACGCGCCGGACGAGCGCCTGCTCGCGCGCACCCTCGCGTGCGCCGCCGAGGCCGTGGCCTTCGCGCGGGAGCGGGGCACGCTGGGCGAGGCGACGCTCTTCCTGGTGGACAACGGGCCGGAAGGGCTCGCGCCGATGCTCGCGAGCCTGGCGGAAGCCGCGCTCGCCCGCGCGCCCGGCACGGCGCTTGCCGTCCTCACCGGCCACGGCAACGTGGGGTTCGGGCGCGGGCACAACCTCGCGATCGCGCAGTCGAAGTCGGATTTCCACCTGATCCTCAACCCGGACGTGGAGATGGCGCGCGAGGCGCTGCACGAGGCGCTTGCCTGGCTCGGCGCGCACCCGGAGACGGGCGTCATCACGCCGTCGGTGCATTCACCCGCGGGCGAGCGCGAGTACCTGGTGAAGGGCGAGCCCACGCCGGGCGTGCTCTTCGTGCGCGGGTTCGTGCCGCGGTTCCTGCGCGGGCCTTTCCGCCGGCAGCTCGACGCCTACGAGTTGCGGCACCTCGACTGGAACGAGGTGCAGTCGCCCGTCACCTACGCGAGCGGCTGCTTCCTGCTGTGCCGGCGCGCGCTGCTCGAGCAGGTGCAAGGGTTCGATCCGGGCTACTTCCTCTACTTCGAGGATTTCGACCTCACGCTGCGCCTGTCGAAGGTGACGACGCTCGCGTACCTGCCGCAGGTGCGGATCGTGCACCACGGCGGTCGGGCGGCGTCGAAGGGGCTGCGCCACATGGCGTGGTTCTACGCTTCGGCGCGGCGGTTCTTCTCGGCCCACCGGCACGCAAACGTCGCCTAGCGGCGCGCGGAAATCCGCCCGCGCGTATCCGCGATTCTCGGGCGCGGCGCCTCGCGCGCCTGCCTAGCATGGGTCCCAAGCCGGTCGCGTCGTCCTCGCGCCCGGCCCATTCCGGAGGACCCCATGAAGACCCTCACCGAACAGGAAGCGCTCGCCATCGCCGGCGGGCTGCCACCCGGCGCCGCCCTCGACGAGCTTCTCTTCCGGGCACCGGCCGAGCCGCTGCACGATCCCCTGGCGCTCGCCCCGCAGCCCCCCGAGGAAGGCCCGCCCTCGAGGCCCGACTGACCCGCGGGGCGCCACGCCCGCCCGGTCGCCCGGCGCGGCGCCTGTGTCCACGCGACCACCACCCAAGGAGAAGCCCATGAAGGAGATCGACAGGAAGCACCTGCCGGACATCCCGGGCGGCCGCACGCCAGGCGACAACGGCTGCGTCCCGTCCTTCCCCGAGCCGCTGGAGTACCCGCCGAACCCGCTGGGGCCGTTCCCCGGACCGGTGCCGGTGGAACTGCCGGCCGATCCCGTGTAGCCCTGAAGCCAACCCCGAAAGGAACCGACCATGAACCTGAACGACATTCCCGCCCGCATCGACATCCCCGCCATCGACACCACCGCCGCCGAGTCGATCGCCGGCGGCGGCGACAGCTGCTCGCTGGAGAGCCTGCTGCGGGTGACGCAGGACCTCACGCAGGCGTACGAGAACCTCGTGGACTTCGCCTCCCACGTCATCGGCCGGGTCGCGGGCGAGCCGTAGTCGCCCAACAGGACCTTTCCGCCAAGGGGCTGCGATTCGCAGCCCCTCTCCCGGGAGATGGACTTGATCGCCAACGGATTCCAGATCGCCTTCCTCGCATTCGCGGCTCAGTTTCTTGCCATGCTTCTGGTGAAGGTGTTCATCTGGAAGTTCCCTGGCGCGAACGCCGAGCTGGAGCTCGTGACCCAGACGTCCGCCTGCCTCGTGGCGATCGTCATTCTCTTCGGCATCGCGCCCGTCCGGCGAATCTGCATGACGCTATTGCGGGCACCGATTCCGAGTGGCGCTTCCTCCGAGTTCGCGTTCGTGCTCGGGATGAAAGCGACCATTCCCCTGGCGGTCATCGGGGGCTACGCGGCCCTCTCCCTCCTCTTCGGAAATCCGGCATGGATCGTGGACTGGTACCCCCGCTACGACATCGAAGAGCAGTGGCAGCGCAGCTTCGCTCCCCTGGAAATCCTGCGCCTCGTCGCCATCAGCTGGATCGTGGGCCCGGTCCTCGAGGAGATCGTCTTCCGCGGACTCATGTACCGCGCCTTCGAGCGCCAGTACGGATGGATCGTGGCAACCCTCCTCTCCTCGCTCGCCTTCGGCCTGTCGCATTTCGGGAGGATCCTGACCACCTTCCTAGGAGCGATCCTCCTCACGTGCGTCATGCGGCGGATGGGATCGCTGCGGGCATCGATGGTCGTGCACGGCACCTACAACTGTCTCGTGTCGTGGCCGATCCTCGGGGCCGGGATCCTGAGAATGCCGGACGGCACGGTCACCGACGTGTCGACGTGGTGGCTGCACCTCGTCTGCCTGGCATTCGTCGCGGTCGCGCTGCCGATCTACCTCCGGCTCTCGCGTCACGATCGCACGCCGGTCTCCGCGAAGCCGTAGTGACCCGGTGAACGGTCGATGTTCCGGCCCGAAGTCCACGCCGACCGCGCCCGCGCCGCGATGGGCACCATCGTGCTCATCCGCCCACTGTCCACGCTGGCGCTCACGGGCGCGGCCCTCGCGATCGCCGTCGTCCTCGCCGCCTACCTCGCCCTCGCGGAGTACTCGCGCAAGGCGCCGCTGCAGGGCACGCTGGTGCCCGCCTCCGGCGCCATCCGCATCGTGGCGCCTCGCGCGGGGCTCGTCGTCGACCGGCCGGTCCGCGAGGGCGAGCGCGTGCACGCCGGGGAGGTCCTGCTGCGACTGGCCGATGCGCGAACCGCCGGGGGCGGACGCACGGTCGGGGAAGCGCTCGTCGCGCTCGCCGCGCGCCGCGTCGCCGCGACGAGGCGCCAGCGCGAGGAGGTCCGCGTCGCCGCCCGCCGCGAGCGCGAGGCGCAGCTCGGCCGCCTGCGGGGGCTCGAGGCCGAGGGCCTCGAGCTCGACGCGGAGATCGCGGCGATCGCGCGGCGCGAGGACCTCGCGCGGCGCTCGCTCGAACGCCTGTCGGGTCTCGCGCGGCGCGGCTTCGCCTCCGTCGCGCAGCGGCAGCAGAAGGAGGAAGAGCTGCTCGAGCTGAGCGCCCGTCGACACTCGGCCCGGCGCGCGCGCCTCGCGCTGGCGCGCGACGTCGACTCGCTGCGGCTGTCGGTGGAGCAGTCGCGGGCCGGCGAGCAGGCGCAACTGGCCGCCCTGGACGCCCAGCTCGCCGCCCTCGGGCAGGAGGAAGTCGAGCGCGGATCGCAGGCCGACGCCGAGGTGATCGCGCCGGCTTCCGGCACGGTCGCCGCCCTGCTGGCCGAGCCCGGCCAGGCGGTCGCCGGCGGAGGCGCCCTCGCCACGCTCCTGCCGGCGGGCTCGCCGCTGGAGGCGCACCTGTACGCCGCCTCGGCCGCCGTCGGCTTCATCCGCGCGGGGCAGGACGTGCGCCTGCGATTTCCCGCCTTTCCCTACCAGAAGTTCGGCAGCGCGCACGCTCGCGTCCTCTCGGTGTCGCGCAGCGCGTTCGCGCCGGCGGACCTGGGCTTCCTGCCGCCCGACGGCTCCCGCGAGCCCGTCTACCGCGTGAAGGTCGCGCTCGACGCGCAGTCGGTGCGCGCCTACGGGCGCGACGAGCCGCTGCAGGCCGGCATGCGCGTGGAGGCCGACGTGCTGCTCGACCGCCGCCGCCTCATCGAGTGGGTGTTCGAGCCGCTGCTCGGCCTCGCCGGGAAGGCCTGAGTTGGAACCCGCCGCGGGCCTGGCGTTCGGCGGCAGGCGCCGCCTGCCGCTCTTCCTGCAGACGGAGGCGGCGGAGTGCGGCCTCGCGAGCCTGGGCATGGTGGCGTGCTACCACGGGCACCGCACCGACCTCGCGGCGATGCGGCGACGCTTCGCCGTCTCGCTCAAGGGCGCGACGCTCGCCTTCCTCATGCAGGCCGCGGGGCGCCTGCGCCTCGCGCCGCGGGCGCTGCGGCTGGAGCTGGACGAGCTGCCGCGCCTTCGCACGCCGTGCATCCTGCACTGGGATCTCAACCACTTCGTCGTGCTGCGCTCGGCCAGCGCCCGCGGCGCGGTCGTGCACGACCCGGCCTTCGGCGTGCGGCGCCTGGCGATGGAGGAGGTCTCGCGCCACTTCACCGGCGTGGCCCTGGAGCTCGTGCCGACGACGGAGTTCCGTCCCGCCGACGAGCGTCGCCGCGTGCGGCTGCGCGACCTCACGGGGCCCGTGTCGGGCCTGGCGCGCTCCCTCGGCCAGGTGCTCGCGCTCGCGCTCGTCCTGCAGGCCTTCGCGGTGCTCGCGCCCTTCTACATGCAGTGGGTGGTCGACGGGGCGGTGGTGTCCGCGGACCGCGACCTGCTCGCGGTGCTGGGACTGGGGTTCCTGCTCCTCGCCGTCGTCCAGGTCGCCGTCTCGGCCCTGCGCTCGTGGGTGGTGCTGTACCTCGGCACGAGCCTGAACCTGCAGTGGCTCGCCAACGTGTTCACGCACCTGCTTCGCCTGCCGGTGGCGTGGTTCGAGAAGCGCCACCTCGGCGACGTGGTCTCGCGCTTCGGCGCGGTGACCACCATCCAGCGCACGCTCACCTCCAGCTTCGTCGAGGCGCTCATCGACGGCCTCATGGCCTTCGCCACGCTCGCCATGATGCTCGCCTACAGCCCGGGCCTGGCCGCCCTCGCCGTCGCGGCCGTGGCGGCCTACGCGGTCTCGCGCGCGGCGTTCTACGCGCCCCTGCGGCGCGCGACCGAGGAGCACATCGTCCACGCCGCCCGCCAGCAGAGCCACTTCCTCGAGACGGTGCGCGGCGTGCAGTCGATCAAGCTCTTCGGCCGCCAGGACGAGCGGCGCTCGCGCTGGCTCAACCTCGCCGTCGACACCGTGAACCGCGACCTGGCGGTGCAGAAGCTCACGCTGGGCTTCCGGTCCGCCAACGGCCTGGTCTTCGGCGCCGAGCGCGTGGCCGTGGTCTGGGTGGGGGCGAGCCTGGTGCTCGACGCCACGCTCACGGTGGGCATGCTGTTCGCCTTCATGGCGTACAAGGACCAATTTTCGGCGCGGGTGGCGGGGCTCATCGACAAGCTGATCGAGCTGCGCATGCTGCAGCTCCAGGGCGAGCGCCTGGCCGACATCGTCCTCGCGCCGCCCGAGGCCGAGGCGCCGGCTTGCGCGCCCGCCGTGGCCGAGGCCTCCATCGAGGCGCGCAACCTCTCCTTCCGCTACTCGGACACGGAGCCCTTCGTGCTGCGCGGCTGCTCCTTCCGCATCGCGCCGGGGGAATCGGTGGCGATCGTCGGGCCGTCGGGCTGCGGCAAGACCACGCTGGTGAAGATCCTGCTGGGCCTGCTGCAGCCCACGGACGGGCAGGTGCTCGTGGGCGGCGTGGACCTGCAGAAGCTCGGCACGGAGGCCTACCGGCGCCTGGCCGGCACCGTGATGCAGGACGACCCGCTCTTCGCCGGGTCCATCGCCGACAACGTGAGCTTCTTCGACGCGAGCCCGTGCCAGGACGCCATCGAGCGCTGCACGCGCCTGGCGGCCGTGCACGACGACATCGCGGCGATGCCCATGGGCTACCACACGCTCATCGGCGACATGGGCGCGGCGCTCTCGGGGGGGCAGCGCCAGCGCATCCTCCTCGCCCGCGCCCTCTACAAGCAGCCGCGCCTCCTCTTCCTCGACGAGGCCACCAGCGCGCTCGATGTGCGCCGCGAGCGCGAGGTGAACGAGGCGATCCGGGGCCTGAACCTCACGCGCATCCTCATCGCCCACCGGCCGGAGACGATCGCCTCCGCCGGGCGCGTGATCGCGCTGCAGGACGGCCGCGTGGCGCAGGACCTGCGCCGGGCGCCGGAGCCCGGGGCCGCTCAGCTCGCGACCTGAGCCTCGCCCGGCCGGGCCAGCAGCACCCGCCCCAGCCGCAGGAGCCCCCACACGATGAGCAGCGGCATCACCAGTGTCTGCAGCACGAACACCACGATGAGGTTCACCACGTGGTTCACCGCCGCGCTCGCCGCCTCCTTCAGTTCCTCCAGGCGCTTTCGCACGTCCGTGTTCTGCCGCAGCCACTCCCGCAGGGCCTCGGCCTGGCGCGGGAAGGAGAAGAGGCCGGCCGACCCGTCGGTGGGAGCCTCGGGCTTCGACTCGCGAAGCGGCGTCGCGAGCTTGTCGATCTGCCCGGAGGAGAGCTCGATCTTCGCGCGGTCCTCCTCGTAGCCCTTCGCGAGGAACACCTGGAACGCCGCATCCGACCCGAGGATCGCCACGGGCACCGCGAAGCGCACGATGAGCAGGCCGAAGAAGAGCCGCGAGAGCCACGGCGGCGCCCGCCCCCGCATCGCCGTCCACGCGGCCCAGCCCAGCACCAGCGCCGTGAGCGCGGCCGACACGGCCCAGTGCCCGCCGATGCGGATGAGCGCGATCTCCACGCCGAAGGCCACGCTCGCCGCGAGCATGAGCGAGGAGAACTGCTCGACGAGGTCGTCCAGGGGGTCCAGCACCTGCCCCGGCGTGAAGACGACGCCCACGCCCACCGGCTCCACCGCCACCTCCGTGCCCTTCACGACGGAGATCACGGCGTTGAGCGCGCGCGCCGTGGCGAAGGTGGCCAGGGCGCGCTTGAGCCCCGCCTCCGCCTGCGCGAGCGCCCCGGCGTCGAGCGGTGCGAGCCACGCGGCCGCGACCACCGCCGCCGCCGCCGCGCCAAGGCCGATCCTGCGCGCGAGATCCATGGGCCCATCATAGCCCCGGCCGCCCGGGGGCCGCCCGCCGGTCGCCGTATAATCGGGGGCCTCGGCGCGGCTTCCGGCGCGCCCGCAGGCGGTTCCCACCGGCAATGACCTCCTCCTGGATGCTCGTGGCGGGCTTCTTCTTCGCCGCCATGGCCCTGCTCGTGAAGATCGGCGGCGCCCACTTCGAGGCCATCGAGATGGGCTTCTACCGCTCGCTGGGCGCCTTCCTCTTCATCGCCGGCTACGTGGTGGCGGGCCGCCGGCGGGTGTGGAACCGGCACATGGGCACCCACCTCCTGAGGAGCCTGGCGGGCACCTGCGGGATCATCTTCTACTTCTACGCCATCTCGAACCTGCCGCTCGCCACGGCGACCACGCTCAACTACACCTCGCCGCTGTTCCTGGCGATGGCCACCACCGTGGTGCTGCGCGAGCGCTTCTCGCCCTGGCTGCTCGCGGCCATCGTCACGGGCTTCGCGGGCGTGGCGATGCTGCTGCAGCCCACGTTCGCGGCGGGCAAGGAAGGCCCGGCCCTGGCGGGGCTCTTCTCCGGGCTGGTGGCCTCGTGGGCCTACCTCGGGGTGAGGACCCTCAGCCAGTCGGGCGAGCCCGAGTGGCGCATCCTCTTCTGGTTCGGCTTCTTCGGCACCGTGGGGTGCCTGGCCTACCAGGCCACCTTCTCGACCTTCCACCGCGTGGGCTGGGACAATGCGGGGATCCTGCTGGGCATCGGCGTGCTGGGCACCGTGGCGCAGCTCGCCATGAACCGCGCCTACCACCTGGGCAACACGCTCGTGGTGGGCGCGCTCTCGTACTCCACCATCGTCTTCTCGACCCTGTTCATGGTGACGGTGTGGGGCGACTCGCTCTCGCTCCTGAGCTGGGCGGGCATCGTGGTCATCGTCGCGAGCGGGCTCATCGCCCTTCGCAAGGAAAGAAGCGCCAAGCTGGGAGGAACCCCGAAGTGAGATCGCAACTGCTCGTCAGCACCGAAGACCTGGCCGCGAACCTCGCGGACCCCGACTGGATCGTCGTCGACACGCGATTCGACCTCGCGCGCCCCGCCAAGGGCCGGGAGCTGTACGCGGCCGGCCACCTGCCCGGCGCGTTCTACCTGCACCTGGACGAGGACCTGTCGGGACCCAAGACCGGGAAGAACGGCCGCCACCCGCTGCCGCCGCTCGCCGACTTCGCCGCGCGCATGAACCGCTGCGGCGTGGCGCCCGGCCGCCAGGTCGTGGTCTACGACGACGGCGGCGGCAGCTACGCGGTGCGCCTGTGGTGGATGCTGCGCTGGCTGGGCCACGAGGACGTGGCGCTGCTGGACGGCGGATTCGCCGCGTGGAAGCGCGAGAGCCGGCCCCTCGTGACGGAATCGCCCGCGCCGCGCGAGGGAAAGTTCGAGCCGAAGCCGCTGCTGGGCGCCACCGTGGACGCGCACTACGTGGCGGCCATGCTCGGCAACCCCGCGGTGCCCGTGGTCGACGCGCGCGCCGCCACGCGCTACATGGGCGAGAACGAGACCCTGGACCCGGTGGCCGGCCACATCCCCGGCTCGCTCAACCGCTTCTGGCAGCACAACCTCGGCTACGACGGGCGCTTCCTCTCGCCCGACGAGCTGCACGCGGAGTTCGAGGAACTGCTCGGAAAGGTCGACCCGGCCACCGTGGTGCACTCCTGCGGCTCGGGCGTGACGGCATGCCACAACCTCTTCGCGATGGAGCTCGCGGGCCTGAAGGGCTCGCGCCTGTACCCCGGCTCCTGGAGCGAGTGGTGCGCCGATCCCTCGCGCCCCGTGTCCACCGGCCCCAAGTGACCCCGCCATGAGAAGAACGCCCGCGCTCGCCGCGCTGCTCCTCGCCCTGGCCCTCGGCGCCCGCGCCGAAGGCGAATCCCTCACGCCGCCCGCGGCCCTCGTGCTGGACGGCATCCCGCCCATCCCCGCGCAGATCGCCGCGAAGACGGAGCCCTACACGCAGTTCCGCCCGGCGCGCGTGCTCGACTGGAATCCCGGCAAGGCCGAGCTGCTGGTGAGCCAGCGCCTGGGCAACACGGCGCAGCTGCACCGCGTGAGCGAGCCGGGCGCCCCGCCAGAGCCCCTCACCGACTACGCGGACGCCGTCGCCGGCGGGCGCTACGAGCCGCGCAACCCGTCGCGCCTGCTGTTCACGCGCGCGAGCGGCGGCGACGAGGTCTACCGCATCTACCGCTACGACACCGCGACGAAGGAGGCGGTGCCCGTGAGCCCCGAGGGCCGCCGCGCGGGCGAGCTCGAATGGAACCACAAGGGCAACCGCATCGTGTTCACCACGGTGGCCATCGACCGGCGCAGCGCCTCGCGAGAGGCGAGCACCACGGTGCACCTGGCCAATCCCGACGCGCCGGAGGGGACGCGGGTGCTCGCGGAGCTGCCCGGCGGCGGCTGGGGTTCCTTCGCGTTCTCGCCCGACGACAGGCGCCTCGCCTTCATCGAGTACCTCTCTGCCAACGAGGCGCACGTCTGGGTGATGGACGTGGCCACCGGCAAGCGCCGCCGCCTCACCGCCGTGCGCGAGGGCAGGAAGGTCTACTACGGCCGGCCGCAGTTCTCGCCGGACGGTCGCGCGCTCTACGTGGTGAGCGACCGCGGCTCGGAATTCCGGCACGTCGCGCGCATCGAGCTCAAGGGCGGGCGCGAGAAGGCCCTGGCGGCCAACCTCAAGTTCGACGTGGAGGACATCGAGGTCTCCGCGGCCGCGCGGCGCCTGGCCTTCGTGACCAACGAGCAGGGCGCGAGCGTGCTGCGCTTCCTGGACCTCGCCTCCGGCAAGGAGCTGCCGCGGCCCGCCCTGGTGCCGGGCGTCATCTCGGGCCTTCGCTGGAACCGCGCCGGCACGCAGGTCGCCTTCACGCACGCCTCGGCGCGCTCGCCGGGTGACGTCTTCACCTACGACCTGAAGGCCAACCGCGTCACGCGCTGGACCAACGGCAACAGCCCGGGCCTGGACGCGTCGGCCTTCCCCGAGGCGCGCATCATCCACTGGAAGAGCTTCGACGACCGGGAGATCACGGGCCTGTACTACCACCCGCCGTCCCGCTTCGAGGGCCAGCGCCCGGTGGTGATCAACGTGCACGGCGGGCCCGAGTCGCAGGCTCGCGCCGGCTTCATCGGCCGCAACAACTACCTGGTGAACGAGCTGGGCATCGCGCTCATCTACCCCAACGTGCGCGGCTCGGCAGGCTTCGGCAAGACCTTCCTCGCGCTGGACAACGGGCGCCTGCGCGAGGACTCGGTGAAGGACCTGGGCGCGCTCCTGGACTGGATCGCCCGCCAGCCGGGCCTGGACGCCAGGCGCGTGCTGGTGATGGGCGGCAGCTACGGCGGCTACATGACGCTTGCCGCCAGCGTGCACTACGCCGACCGCATCGCCGGCTCGATCAGCGCCGTGGGCATCTCCAACTTCGTCACCTTCCTCGAGCGCACGGAGACCTACCGGCGCGACCTGCGCCGCGTGGAGTACGGCGACGAGCGCGACCCGGCCATGCGCGAGTTCCTGCAGTCCATCTCGCCGCTCACCCATGCCGACCGGATCACGAAGCCCCTCTTCGTGGTGCAGGGCCGCAACGACCCGCGCGTGCCCTGGACGGAGGCCGAGCAGATCGTGAAGTCGCTCAAGGACCGCGGCACGCCCGCGTGGTTCCTGCTGGCCAACGACGAGGGGCACGGGTTCCGCAAGAAGTCGAACGCGGACTTCCTCTTCTGCGCGATGGTGGAGTTCATCCGGCGCACGCTCACGCCCTAGTGACGCGGCGCCCGCGGGGAAAGGGGGCCTCGCGGCCCCCTTTTCCTTCGCGGCCTTGCCCGGCGGCTACTTCAGGTTCTCGCCGTAGAACTTCTCGAGGCGGCGGTAGAAGTCGAAGACGTGCTCGTCCTTGTTGTAGCCGTGCCCCTCGCCGGGATAGACCACGTACTCGACGCTCTTGCCGTTCTTCTCCAGCGCCTCGCGGAACCGGTCGCCGTGCACCTGCGGCACCCGCCGGTCGGCGGCGCCCATGGTGAGCAGCACCGGCGCCTTCACGTTCGCGGCCTGCCGCAGCGGGGAGTACTTCTCGAACATCGCCCTGTCGGCGTCCGAGTCGCCCACCATGAGCTTGAAGTCGGTCTGGAAGAAGTCCGACAGGTACGAGATGTCCGAGTACGGAACCTCCTGGAAGAGGAAGAGGTCGGTCACGGCCACGAAGGGCGAGCCGCACTTCCAGAGGTCCGGGTCGCGCGCGACGCCCATCGCCGCCGCGTAGCCGCCGTAGCTGCCGCCGTGGATGCACATCCGCGAGCGGTCCGCGATGCCTTCCTTCACCAGGTACAACGCACCGTCGTCGATGTCGTCCTGCATCGCCTGGCCCCATTGGCGAAAGCTCGAGACGAAGTGCTTCGTGCCGTAGCCCAGCGAGCCCCGAGGCTCGGGTTCGAGCACGGCGTAGCCGCGCGAGGCGAAGAACTGCGCCTCCGGCCAGCGGCCCCACGAGATGAGCGAATAGCCCCTCACCCAGGGCCCGCCGTGCACGTTCACGATGAGCGGCAGGTTTTTGCCCGTGGAACCTCGCGGGATCGTGAGCCAGGCGGGGATCTCCATCCCGTCGCGCGCCTTGTACTTCACGAAGCGCCGCTCGGCCATGAGCGCGGGATCCAGCCACGGGCGCGTGCGCACCAGGCCCTCCAGCGAGGGCTTGGCGCGGTCCAGCAGGTGGTACATGCCCGGGTCGGTGTCAGAGTAGGCGTAGACCAGCGCGAGGTTCTCGTTGTCCGGCGCGAGCGCGAAGACGTTGATCGTGCCCTTGAGCGTGAGGTCCAGCTGGCGCTGCAGCCGGTCCATCTCCGGGTCGAACCACTTCACCGAAGGCTTCTCGGCGTCGTAGCGGATGCCCAGGAGCTTCTTCTGGGCGCGGCTGAAGACGAGGCCGCCCTCGACATCGATGAGCCCGTGTTCGAAGACCAGGTCACCCTTCTGGCGCATGGTCGTGTCGTACTTGTAGATCGCCATGCGGTCGCGCCCCTCGTTGGTCGCGACGTAGAGGGTGCGGTTGTCGTAGTCGAAGGCGACGGGATCCCAGCCCGTCTTCATCGGCGTGCCGTTGAGGATCGGGAATTCCCAGAGCATCTCCCACTTGGCGTCCTTGCCGTCGCGGTACCACACCTGCTGCATGAGGCGCGACTGCCTGTCCTTGCGCTCCGGGATGCTCACCGCCACCCGCGGCACGTGGTCGCGGTCCAGCACCCACTTCACCACCCGGCCGGGCGAGTCGAAGGTGAGCAGCTCGAAGCGCCCCGTCTCCGTGTCGAGCAGGTAGGCGTCGAGCGAGTCGCGCGTGCGCCCGGCCATGGTCACGTAGGCCTTGGGCGAGCCGTCGTGCGTGAGCGCGAGCAGGCCCAGGCCCCGCAGCGCGAACTTGGTGTACTCGCGCACGGCGCTGCCGTCCTGGTTGATGCAGTAGGACCCGCGGTAGTTCGCGCCGCCGTTCACGTCCCGGCCGTCGGCCACCGCGAAGCACAGGCGCTCGTTGTTCACCCAGAAGAAGCTCGCGACGTCCAGCCCCTCGAACGCCGTGATGACGCTTCGCGTGCGCCTGGCCACGTCCAGGACGACGAGGTTGTCGCGCCCCTTGAGCGGGGCCAGGGCCGCCAGGCGCGAGCCGTCGGGCGACAGGGCCATCTGGCTGAACTGCGGGCGCCTGAAGAACTCCTCGACGGGGATGTCCGCCGCCGTCTTCTGCGCGTGGGCCGGGCCGGCGAGGCAGAGGGCCGCGGCCAGCGCGGCGAGGCAATTTCGGGTCATGGTGGGGTCGCCAGTGGGGTGGGGAACCGGGGCCGCCCTCGTGGGACCGCCCCGCCGTGCGCGATTATAGTGGCTGCGCGACCTCCCCATCCCCGTGCTGGCCGACCTCGTCCTGCTGCTGCACGCCGCATTCGTCGCCTTCGTGGTGGGCGGGCTTGCCGCGACCTGGTCCGGCGCCGCCCTGGGCTGGCGGTGGGTGCGCCACCGGGGATTTCGCCTCGCGCACCTCGCGGCGATCGGCTTCGTCGTCGCGGAGTCGCTGCTGGGCTACGCCTGCCCGCTCACGATCTGGGAGGACGCCCTGCGCGGCGCGGCGCCCGGCGGCGAAGGGTTCATCCAGCGCTGGGTGCACGCGCTGCTCTTCTGGTCCGCGCCCGCGTGGGCGTTCACCGCCGCCTACTGCGCCTTCGGCGCCCTCGTGGCCGCCACGTGGTGGGGCGTGCCGCCGGCGCCGCGCCGGGGACGGGGCGCCTAGGCGCGGCCGAGCACCAGGTTCACGGCCGCCACGAGCGCGCTCATCTTGAAGGGCTTGCTCACGTAGCCGTCGGCGCCGGCCGCCAGGCCCGCCTTCACGTCCGCGGCCTCCGCCTTGCCGGTCATCATGATGACGGGCATGCGCGAGAACTTGGGGTGGGCGCGCAGGCGCGCGAGGATCTGCAGGCCGTCGGCGTCGGGCAGCACGATGTCCAGGAGCACGAGGTCCGGGAGGATGGGCCGGTTCACCTCGGCGTTGATCTGCTGGCGGTTGGCCGCGCGGCGCACCTCGAATCCGGCCACGGAGAAGATCTCCGCCAGCAGGTTGGACAGGTCAGGGTCGTCCTCGATCACGAGCAGGGCGTGGCGCTCGCCGTTGCGCGGCGCGATCTTCGACTGCGCGCGCCGGGCGATGGCCACGTAGTAACCGGACTTGCGCAGCTCCGCGCCGCCCGAGGCCGCCTCCCGGCCCGCCGTCTCGAGCTGCTGCGGCGTGGGCTGCGGAGGCTGCACCGCCGCCGGCTTGGTGAAGTCCAGGTCGTCTTCCGCGGGTGAGGTCATGGCACCGCCTTCCTTCTCTCGCCGATCCGGCTCTCCTCGCCCTTGAGGAGCTTGCGGATGTTCGCCTCGTGGCGCCAGACGAGCAGCGCGCACATCGCCGTGACCGCCGCGAAGGCCGGCCCCGCGCCGTGCATCCAGTACACGGCCGCCGGCGCGAGGAGCGAGGCCACGATCGCGCTGAGCGAGGAGTAGCGCGTCGCGACCACCACCGTGAACCAGGCCAGCAGCACGCCCGCGGCGACGCGCCAGTCCAGCGCGAGGAGCACCCCCGCGGCCGTGGCCACGCCCTTGCCGCCGCGGAAGCGCAGCCACACGGGATACAGGTGCCCGAGGAAGGCGGCGAGCGCCGCGACCGCCACCGCCGCGTCCGACAGGCCCAGCCGCAGGGCCGCCCAGACGGCCACCCAGCCCTTGAAGCCGTCGCCCAGGAGCGTCAGCGCCGCGGCCGCCTTGCTGCCGGAGCGCAGGACGTTGGTGGCCCCCGGGTTGCCGGAGCCGAAGGAGCGCGGATCCGGCAGGCCCATGGCGCGGCTCACGATCACCGCGAAGGGCACCGACCCGGCGAGGTAGGCAATGACGGCGGCCAGGAACGCTTCCATGGCGATACTCTACAATACGGCCCCGTTCCCGCTCCGGCCCGACCGCGCCCCCCACGACTGCCGATGGACACGATCTTCATCCGCGAATTCCGGGTCGACGCCTGGGTCGGCATCTACGACTGGGAGAAGCTGCGCCCCCAGACCCTGGAGCTCGAGGTGGAGATCGGCATCCCCGGCACGCGGGCGGCGGGCTCCGACGACATCCGGGACACGGTGCACTACGGGCTGGTCGTCGAGCGCTTCACGGCCGAGCTCGCCGGACGCCGCTTCGGGCTGCTCGAGGCGCTGGCCGAGCACCTGGCGGGCATCGTCACCGGCGAATTCGGCGCGCCGTGGGTGCGCCTGTCGGTGGCCAAGCTCGGCCACATCCGCAACGTTCGCAAGGTGGGCGTGACCCTCGAGCGCCGGCGCGAGGCCGCGAAGTGAGGCGCCCGTGCTGAAGTGGGTGCTGGTGATCGTGGTGGCGGTGGTGGTGCTGTCCTTCTTCGCGCCGCAGTTCTCGCGCATGGGCCTGGGCCGCCTGCCCGGCGACATCACCGTGCGCTTCCGCGGCCGGCTCGTGTACCTGCCCATCACCACCACGGTGCTCATCTCGCTCGCCCTCACGGCGCTGGGCAGGATCCTCTAGTCCGCCCCGGCGTCGGGCTCGGTGAAGATCGAGCGGTACGAGGTGTACACCGTCGCGAGCAGCAGCGGCGCCCACAGGAACAGGCCCAGCCCCAGCGGGACGAGCGCCACGACGAGCAGCGCCAGCATCGCCAGGCCGTAGACCAGCATCGGCAGGAAATTCCGGAAGCTCGCCGCCAGGCTCTCGCGCATCGCGGGCAGCGCCGGGACGTCGTGCAGCATCGCGAGTGTCGGCGCGAACCACATCGCGGCCACGAGCGGCAGGGCGAGCGCCGCCACCACGAGCACGCCCAGCAGGAGCGCGATGAGGCTCTCGGGCACCGCGTTCATGATCGCGGCCTCGTCGCCGCGCAGCAGCGCCATCATGAACGCGCCGCCCACGAACAGCGCGAGGATGCCCACCAGCACGAGCTGGCCCGCCGTGTAGATGAGGCCGATGGCGAAGAGCGGGCCGGTATTGCGGCGGAAGCCCGCGAGCAGGTGCTCGAGCTCCAGCTCGCCGTCCGTCTCCAGCGAGCGGCACCCCAGGGCGATGCCGCCCAGCAGGATGGGCGAGACGAGGTTGTCCAGCCAGATGCCCACGAGCGGCACGAGGGTGAGCCCGACGTGCACCAGGAAGAGCACGACGAGGAAGACGATCCACATGAGCGTGGACTTGCGCACGAGCCGCCAGCCGTCGCCCACCCAGTCGATGCCGGCGCCGGCGCGCACGCGGCGGCCGGGCATCACGAGCGTCGGGGACCCCGGGTCGTTGGCGGCGGGCCCGGGGAGCAGGGGGCCGGGGGCGGACATGGGCGGGAAGTCGGGCGGAAGGCGGCGGGCCCGGAAAAGGTTACTCCTCGCGTCCCACGTCAACAAGGACGGGCGAGAGCACGCGCACGATCTCGGCCGGCGCGATTCCCAGGAGGTAGCCGCGGCGGCCGCCGTTGATGTAGATGCGCGCGAGCCCGAGGATGCTGCGCTCGAGGTAGACGGGCATGCGCTTTCGCGTGCCGAAGGGCGAGCAGCCGCCCACCAGGTACCCCGAGTGGCGCGTGGCATCCTCCGGCCTGCAGGGGAACACGCGCTTGGCGCCGGCCACTTTCGCGAGCTCCTTGGTGGCCACCTTGCGGTCGCCGTGCATCAGCACCACGAGGGGCTCGCCCTTGTCGGTCTCCATCACGAGGGTCTTCACCACCTCGTGCTCGGGCACGCCCAGGCTCGAGGACGACACGGCCGTGCCGCCGTGCTCGACGTAGTCGTAGAAGTGCTCCGTCCAGGCCACGCCGTGCTGCGCGAGGAAGGCGGTGGCGGGCGTGCCGGCGTGCTTCGTCATGGGAAAGGCGGGCGCGAAAGGCGCTAGCGTACCCGAGGCGCGCTCAGGCGAGCAGCACGCGCGCGAGGAGCACCACGCCGCTCGCGAGGAGCACGCCCCCGACGACGCGGCGCATCTGCGCCTGCGTGAGGCCCACGTGGATGCGCGTGCCCAGCGCGAGGCCGGCCCAGGCGAAGGGCGCGGCCAGGGCGAAGCCCGCGAAGATCGACGCCTTGAGCACGAGGCCCGCGAGGGCGTAGCTCGTGGTGCGGACCGTCGCCGACACGGAGATGATGGTGGAGACGGTCGAGCGGATCTCGCCCTTCCCGCGCAGCCGGCCGGAGAGATAGGCGGCGTAGACCGGACCACCGGCGCCGAACACCGACGCCAGGGCTCCGGCGAGGATCCCCGCCGGGATGCACCACCAGCGCGAGATCGTCCCGCCCGGCGCGGGGTCGAGGATCGCGTGCAGCCCCACCGACATCGCGAAGAGCGCCGCCCCCACGCGCAGGGGCTCGCGCGGCACGTGCACGAGCACGGTCACGCCCACGACGATGCCCACCACGACGAAGGGCAGCAGGCGCTTGAGCTCGGGCACGCTCACCTCCCGGCGGTTGGCGCCGCCCACGACCAGGGCGGCCGCCACGTCGGCCATCGCCATGAGCGGCACCAGGTAGGTGAGCGGCAGCCAGTTGGCCAGGATGGGGATGGAGATGATGGTCGAGCCGAATCCCGACATCCCGAAGACCGTGTAGGCGAAGACGATGGTGAGGGGCGCAACCACCCAGAACGCCAGGGGCAGCGCGGCGAGCTCGCTCATCCGCGCGGGTGGTGCTTCTCGTGGATGCGCTTGAGCCGCTCGCGCGCCACGTGCGTGTAGATCTGCGTCGTCGAGATGTCGGCGTGCCCCAGCAGCATCTGCACCACGCGCAGGTCGGCGCCGTGGTTGATGAGGTGGGTGGCGAACGCGTGGCGCAGCGTGTGCGGCGAGATGGCCTGGCGGATGCCGGCCCGCGCCGCGTAGCGCTTCACCAGCCCCCAGAAGGCCTGCCGCGTCATGGCCGCGCCGCGCTGCGTGACGAAGAGCGCGTCGGACTTGCGCGCGCCGAGGATGGCGGGCCGGGCGATGGCGAGGTAGCGCTGCACCCAGGCGAGCGACTCCTCCCCCAGCGGCGCGAGGCGCTCCTTCGAGCCCTTGCCGAGCACGCGCACCACGCCCATGTCCAGGCTGAGCTGCTGCACCTTGAGCCCCACGAGCTCGGAGACGCGAAGGCCGCTCGCGTAAAGGAGCTCCAGCATCGCCTTGTCGCGAAGGCCCAGGTCGGCGTCCTTGTCCGGCGCGTCCAGGAGCGCCTCGACCTCCGCCTCGGAAAGCGACTTGGGCAGCGGGCGCGGCAGCTTCGGCGCCTCGATGTCGGCCGTCGGGTCGTCGCGGCGCAGGCCCTCCAGGACGAGGTGGCGGTAGAAGCGGCGCAGCGCCGAGACGAGCCGGCCCGTGGTGCGCGGCTTGGCCTTCTTCTGCGTCACCTGCCAGGCGAGGTGCCGGTGCAGGTGCTCCGGGCCGGCCGCGAGCAGCCCGGGGCCGTCCTCGGCCGCGAGCCAGGCCGCGAACTGCGTCACGTCGCGCCGGTAGCCCTCCAGGGAATTGCGAGCCAGGCCGTCCGCGAGCCAGAGCGCGTCGCAGAAGCGCTCCACGAGGCGGACGTCAGCCTCGGCGGGCGCCTTCATGCGCGAGCAGCCAGCGCTTGATGGAGAGCTCGAAGCCCTCCTCGCGCGCGCCCATGAAGCCGCCGAGCGAGCCGCCCGCGCCCACCACGCGGTGGCAGGGGACGACGATGGGCAGGGGGTTGGCGCCGCAGGCCCCGCCGACCGCGCGCGCCGACGAGCCGATGCGCCCGGCGAGCTCGCCGTAGGTGAGCGTCCTGCCCGCGGGGATGGCGCGCATCGCCTCCCACACCGCGATCTGGTGGTGCGTGCCCGCGAGGCGAAGGGGCAGGTCGAAGGCCCAGGCCGGGTCGTCGAGGTAGGCCTGGATCTGCACGCAGGCGAGGTAGGCCACCGTGTTGCGCGGCGGGGCGAGGGCCGGCACGTCCGGCGAGAGGTAGCGGATGCCGGTGACGTGCGAGTCCGAGGCCGAGACGCCGATCGTGCCGAACGGCGCCCTCACGCAGGCCTGGAACGGGGCCACGGCGGCCTAGCCCTCCCCGGCCAGCGCGCGGATCCTGGCGGCGAGGTCCGGCGGCAGGGCGATGCCCTCGCGCGCGATGCGCTCGCGGTTGGCGCGGCGCCGGTCACCGGGAAGGCGCACCCCCGCGTCGGCGAGCATCGCGGCCACGAGCGTCTCCACGCGCTCGAGATAGACCTCGCGGCCGGCGAGCGCCTCCGGGTCGATGGCGAGGAAGGCCTGGCCGATGCGCGTGGGCTTTCCCGCCTCCGTGAAGAAGCTGTCGGACTCGAAGCCGAAGGCCGCGCCCGAGAGCGCGCAGGCGAGCAGCTCCACCGTGAGCGCGAGCATGGCCCCCTTGGCGCCGCCGGCGGGCAGCATCATGCCCTCCAGGCCCGCCTTCGGGTCCGTGGTGGGGTTGCCGTCCTTGTCCAGCGCCCAGCCGGCCGGGATGGGCTTGCCCTCGCGCGCGGCCACCATGAGCTTGCCGCGCGCCACCTCCGACAGGCTCAGGTCCACCACCATGGGCGGCTTGCCGCGGCGCGGGAAGGCGGCGGCGATGGGGTTGGTGCCGAAGAGCGCGCGCTTGCCGCCCCACATCGGCATGGCCGCCGGCGAGTTGCCGAAGGCGAGGCCCACGAGGCCCGCCTCCGCGATGGGCTCGGCGTGGTAGGCCGCGACGCCGAAGTGGTTGCTGTTGGCCACGGACGCGAAGGCCACGCCGAACTCGCGCGCGCGGGCGATCGCCTCGCGCACGGCGAAGGCGCAGGCCTCGAAGGCGAGGCCGCCGCCGGCATCGACGACGAACGCGCCGCCGCGGCCGCGCGCGACCTTCGGCACCGCGCTGCCGGTGGCGCGGCCGTTCTTCACGTGGCCGCAGTACTGCGGGATGCGCGAGGCCCCGTGCGAGGGGATGCCGTCGAGCTCGGCGGCCACCAGCGCGGCGGCGGTGGCCTCGGCCATGGCCGGCGTGGCGCCCGATTTCTCGAGCGCGCGCCGCATGAGGTCGTGGAGGGCTTGGGGGGAGAGGCGGTCGGTCATGAGGGCACGGGCGCAGGCGACCTGCGCAGCATCTGGATGACGAAGACGGCGGCGAAGATCCCGACGCCCACGGCGTCGAGGCTCGCGAAGGGCAGGATCACCAGGGCGCCCGCCACGACGAGCAGCGTGCGCTCCAGCCAGTTGGTCCGCCGCAGGAGCCAGCCCTGCAGGCCCGCGGCGAGCGAGGCGATGGCCACGAAGATGAGGAAGACGACCCAGGCCACCTCCCACCAGTTGCCTCCCTTGGGCAGCTGCAGGAGCACGCCCGCGCCGAGCGGGTCGAGCACGAAGAAGAACGGCACCACGAAGGCGGGCAT
>JAKOWJ010000035.1 GCA_029781595.1 Pseudomonadota bacterium
GGCCTCGCGCGCGGCCCTGCAGCCCTTCCTGCGCCAATGGAAGGCCGCGCTGGACGCGCGGGCCGAGCGGCGCGTGCGCTGGTCCCTGGACGTCGACCCGCAGGAGACCTGAGGCCGGCCGGGCGGGGCGCCCGGGCCCGTATAATGTCGGGTTTTCGTCCCGCCCCCCGCCCGTGAACGCCCCCGACCCGAAAGAGCGCCGCGCCGAACTCGTCACGGGCGCCGGGCGCGCCGCCTTCCCGCAGGCCGGCGAGGTGGCGGTCGTCCTGGACCGGCCCAAGAACGCGGCGCACGGCGACTTCGCCTGCAACGTGGCCCTGCAGCTCGCCAAGCGGGTGGGCCGCAAGCCCCGCGAGGCGGCCGAGGCCATCGTCGCGGCCCTGGGCGGCGCCCCGGAGATCGAGCGCACCGAGATCGCCGGGCCGGGCTTCATTAACTTCACGCTTTCGCGGGCCTCGCGCTTCGGCGTGGTGCCGGCGGTGCTCGCCGCGGGCGCGGCCTTCGGGCGGGGCCACGCGGGCGAGGGCCGGCGGATCATGGTCGAGTTCGTCTCCGCCAACCCCACGGGCCCGCTGCACGTGGGCCACGGACGCCAGGCCGCGCTGGGAGATGCCATCTCCACCCTGCTCGAGTGGCAGGGCTGGCAGGTGCTGCGCGAGTTCTACTACAACGACGCCGGCAACCAGATCGCCAACCTCGCCCTGAGCGTGCAGTGGCGCCTTCGCGAGCTCGCGGGCCTCGCCACGGAGGCCGACGCGGCCGACGACTGGTATCGCGGCGACTACATCAAGGACATCGCGCGCGACTACGCGGCCGAGAACCCGGCCGATGCGCGCGGCGAGGACCTGGAGGCCGTTCGCCGGTTCGCGGTGGCCTACCTGCGCGGCGAGCAGGACACGGACCTTCGCGCCTTCGGGGTGAAGTTCGACTCCTACTACCTCGAGAGCTCGCTCTACTCCGACGGCAAGGTGGAGGAGGCCGTGCGTCTGCTGGTGGCCGCGGGGCACACGTACGAGTCCGAGGGCGCGCTGTGGCTGCGCACCACCGACTTCGGCGACGACAAGGACCGCGTGATGCGCAAGTCCGACGGCACCTACACGTACTTCGTGCCGGACGTGGCCTACCACCTGGGCAAGTACCGCCGCGGCTACGCGGACGCCGTCAACGTGCAGGGCTCGGACCACCACTCCACCGTCACGCGCGTGCGCGCGGGCCTGCAGGCGCTGGGCGCGGGCATCCCGCCCGGCTACCCCGACTACGTGCTGCACCAGATGGTGACGGTGATGAAGGGCGGCGAGGAGGTGAAGATCTCCAAGCGCGCGGGCGCCTACGTGACCGTGCGCGACCTCGTCGAGGAGGCGGGCCGCGACGCCGTGCGCTGGTTCTTCACGATGCGCAAGACCGACTCGCACCTGGTCTTCGACATCGACCTGGCGCGCAGCCAGAGCGACGAGAACCCCGTCTACTACGTGCAGTACGCGCACGCGCGCCTGTCCTCCGTGCTGCGCGAGTGGGGGGGAGAGACGGCCGCGCTCGCGGCCGCGGACCTCTCGCGCCTGGGCACGCCGCACGAGGTCGCGCTCGCCCAGGCGATCGCGCAGTTCCCGGAGGTGCTCGAGCGCGCGGCGCGCGAATTCTCTCCGCACCTCGTGAGCTTCTTCCTGCACGACGAATTGGCGGCCCGCCTGCATACCTACTACAATGCCGAGCGCTTTCTCGTCGAGGACGAGGCGCTCAAGCTCGCGCGGCTCGCCCTCGTCGCCGCCACGCGACAGGTCCTCGCCAACGGCCTCGCCGTCCTGGGCGTGGGCGCGCCCGAGAGGATGTAGATGCCGAAGGACTTCAAGAACAACCCGCCGCCGCGCGACGGGGGGCGGCTCGCCCACCCGATGCTGATGGGCATCCTCATCGGCCTGCTCCTGGGCATCGTCATCGCGCTCGCGGTGGCGCTCTGGCTCAACCGCCTGTCCAACCCCTTCGTCGAGAAGTCCAAGCCCATCGAGCCCCTCGCGAAGCTCTCGCCCACGCAGCCCCCGCACCCGGACGAGAAGGGCGCCGCGCCGGCCAAGGCCGGCGAGAAGGGCGCCGAGAAGGCCGCCGCGCCGAAGACGGAGCGCCCCCGCTACGAGTTCTACACGGTGCTGCCGGGCGAGCGCGAGGTGACGGACAAGGAGGCGAAGGAAGCCAAGCCCGCCAAGCCGGCCGCGCCGGCCAAGGGCGGCCCCGGCTCCTCGCCGTCGCAGCCCAAGCCCTTCGCGGGCGAGACGTACTGGCTGCAGGCCGGCGCCTTCGGCGAGGAGAAGGAGGCCGAGAACCTGCGGGCCAAGATCGCCTTCACCGGCCTGGAGGCCAAGGTCAAGCCCGCGGAGATCCCCGGCAAGGGCACGCTCTACCGCGTGCGCCTGGGCCCCTACCAGAACGTCGCCGACGCGAACCGAATCAAGGCCGCGCTGTCCCAGAACGGTGTCGGCGCCACCATCATCAAGACCGACGAAGCCCGGACCCAATAGACGGAGCCCCCCAATGACCTTCCGCCGCCTGTTCACCCTCGCCTTCGCCGTACTGGGCCTCGCCGCCGGCGCCGCCCAGGCCCAGTTCGCCCCGGGCAAGCAGTACTCGCTCCTCTCCCCGCCCCAGCCCACGGAGGGCGGCGGCAAGGTCGAGGTGATCGAGTTCTTCTCCTACGCCTGCCCGCACTGCTACCACCTGGACCCGTTCCTGGAGAGCTGGGCGAAGAAGCTGCCGCCCGACGTCGTCTTCCGCCGCGTGCCCGCCGTGGGCAGCGCCGCGTGGTCGCAGCTGGGCCTGCTGTTCTACACGCTCGAGGCCATGAACAAGCTCGACGCGCTGCACGCGAAGGTCTTCGACGCGATGCACAAGGAGAACATCGCCCTGGCCAACACCAAGGTGCGCGAGGGCTGGCTCGCCAAGCAGGGCATCGACATGGCCCAGTACGCGGCCGTCGAGAAGTCCTTCAGCGTCCAGTCGAAGATGTCGCGCGCCATGCAGCTCATGGGCGCCTACAAGGTCGACGGCGTGCCCATGGTGGTCGTCGCCGGCAAGTACGTGACTTCCACGGGCCAGGCCGGCTCGCCCGACAAGGTGGTGCCGGTCATCGAGCAGCTCATCGGCCTCGCCCGGCGCGAGATGGCCCCGGCCGCCACGGCCGGCGCCAAGCCCGCGGCCAAGCCCACCTCCGCGAAGAAGTAGCCCGCGCGCCGGGGCGCGGCCCCGGCGGCGGTGCCCCGGTCCCATGGCTTCCCGCGCGCCCGTGGTGTTCCTCACGGGCGCGAGCAGCGGCATCGGCGAGGCGCTGGCCCGCGAGTACGCGGCACGCGGCGCCGTGCTCGGCCTCGTGGCCCGCCGTGGCGAGGCCCTGGAGGCCCTGGCCGCCTCGCTCCCCGCCGGCGCGCTCACCTACCGCGCGGACGTGTGCGACCTCCCGGCGATGCAGGCCGCGGCCGCGGACTTCCTCGGCCGCCACGGCGCGCCGGATCTCGTGATCGCCAACGCGGGCATCTCCCACGGCACGCTCACGGAGCACCCGGCCGACGCGGAGGTCTTCCGCCAGATCCTCGAGGTGAACGTCGTGGGCATGGTGAACACCTTCCAGCCCTTTCTCGCGGCGATGCGCTCGGCCGGCCGCGGCACGCTCGCGGGCGTGGCGAGCGTGGCCGGCTACCGCGGCCTGCCCGGTGCGGGCGCCTACAGCGCCTCGAAGGCGGCCGCCATCCGCTACCTGGAGAGCCTGCGCGTGGAGCTGCGCGGCACGGGCGTGCGGGTGGCCACGATCTGCCCCGGGTACATCGCCACGCCCATGACGGAGAAGAACCCGTACCCGATGCCCGTCCTCATCACGGCCGACGAGTTCGCGCGGCGCTTCGCGCGCGCGCTCGACGCGGGCAGGACCTACGCCGTGATCCCCTGGCCCATGGCCATCGTGGCGCGCATCCTGCACGTGCTGCCGAACGCGCTCTTCGACGCGGCCTTCGCCCGGGCGGGGCGAAAGCCGCGCAAGGGCTGAACCGCCCGCCTCAGAAG
>JAKOWJ010000062.1 GCA_029781595.1 Pseudomonadota bacterium
CTCGACCGTGGGGATGAGGTTCACGTAGGACTCGCCGCCCCCGCCGCCCTCGACCCAGCACAGCGCCCAGGCCGCGCCCTCGCCCGTGGCGAACTGCGCGTCACCCTCGGCCACGTAGGACTGGCCGACGACGATCGAGCTCACCACGCCCTCCTCGCCGGCGAGGCTCTCCTGCAGGTAGGCGGCCATGCCGCCCTCGTACTTCCACTCCTTGGACTCGCCCGTGGCCTCGTCCACGAGGCGCATGGCGAGGCCGGGCAGGAGCACGGCCTTGGCGCGCAGCAGGTGCTCGAGCTCCGGGCGGCGGATCCTGTCCGTGTCGAAGTACTTCGCATCCGGCCAGGCGCGCACCCAGGTGCCCGTCTGCCTCGCGGGGACGCTGCCGGCCTTCTTCAGCTTCTCGACGGGAAAGCCGTCCTCGAAGGCGAGGCTCCACAGGGCGCCCTCGCGCTTCACGCGCACTTCCAGCCGCTTCGAGAGCGCGTTGGTGACCGAGACGCCCACGCCGTGCAGGCCGCCGGAGAACGCGTAGGCGGCTCCGCCGGCCTTCTTGTCGAACTTGCCGCCGGCGTGCAGGCGCGTGAACACCACTTCCACCGTGGGCACCTTCTCCTCGGGGTGCGGGCCCACGGGGATGCCGCGGCCGTCGTCCTCGACGGAGACGCTCTTGTCGGCGTGCAGCGTGACGGTGATCGAGGAGGCCGCGCCGGCGAGCGCCTCGTCGGCGGCGTTGTCGATCACTTCCTGGATGATGTGCAGCGGCGTGTCGGTCCGGGTGTACATCCCCGGGCGTTCCTTGACGGGCTCGAGGCCCTTCAGGACGCGGATGCTTCTTTCGTCGTAGCGGGAGGCCATGCGGGAGGGATTCGTTGCAGCGAATCCGCCATTCTACCTTTGGACGTCGACCACCTTCACCTTGACCTTGCGCTCCTTGCCGTCGCGCACGAGCGTGAGCTCGGCCAGGTTGTCGATGCCGGCGCGGTCGAGCTCCGCGGCGAAGGTGCCCATCGCCTCCACGGGCCGGCCGTTGACGGCCACGATCACGTCG
>JAKOWJ010000063.1 GCA_029781595.1 Pseudomonadota bacterium
GCGTGTAGGCCGAGTAGTTGGCCGCGAGCACCTCGCCGTTGCGGTCCAGGATGAGCCCGCGGTTGGGCACCACCGGCACCACCGAGATGCGGTTGGCCTCCGCGAGCGTGTGGTAGTGCTCGCGCTGCACCACCTGCAGCCACACGAAGCGCGAGACGATGAGGCCGAAGGCGGCCAGCGCCACCAGGCCCGCGACGGTCAGGCGCGCGCGGAAGACGTGCAGCTCGGCGCGCTGGTCGCGCAGCGCCTGGCCGACGTTCACGCCGCGCCCTCCCGGCGCATGCGGCGCAGGGCCGGCAGGTAGAGGATCCAGTTGAGCGGGCCCCAGGCCAGGGCCGCGAGGAAGGGCGAGAGCCCGAGGGCCGGGCCCGGGAAGTCGGCGCCCAGCAGCAGGTTCAGCAGCACCAGCACCGTGGAGGCCCCCAGCAGGATCCCCAGCACGTGCAGCGACTGCTCGAGCAGCGGGAAGGCGAGCACGCGCACGCGCAGCACCTGCGCGCCGTAGGTGGCGATCACGTAGGCGAGCGCGTGCTGTCCCAGCAGCATGGAGTCGCCCACGTCCATGGCGAGCCCGAGGGCGAAGGCGAGTCCCTGGCCCACGGAGCCGGGCTGGTGGATCGTCCAGAAGAGCAGCACCACCAGCACCAGGTCCGGGCGCGCGAGCAGGGCCCAGCCCGCCCACGGCAGCGAGTTGAAGAGGTAGGCCGCCACGAACGAGGCGAGGATGAGCCCCGGGCCCGCCGGGACCTTCATGACGTCCCGGGCGACCGGTGTCAGGTCGGCGGGTCTCACGGCTGGCGCCTCGCCTTGCCGGGGGGGCGCGCCTTGGCGGCCCGGGGGTCCTCCGCGCGCGGCTGCGGGGCCGGCACGGCGGCCGGGCGCGCGCCGGTGAGGATGCGCACGAAGCGGTAGTTGTCCACGCCGGCGGCCGGCCGGGCCGTGATCCTGGCGAAGACGTAGGCGGTGTTCTTCTCCACGGCCGTCACGCGCGCGACCACCAGGCCCGCGGGGTAGGTGCCGTCGATGCCGGAGGTGACGAAGAGGTCGCCGTTCTGCACGTCCACCGACACGGGCATGAAGGGCACGTCGATGGAGCCGTCCTTGCCCGAGCCCACCGCGATGGCGCGAAGGCCGTTGCGCGTGAGCATCACGGGCACCGACTGGTCCTTCTCCGTGAGCAGCGTCGCCTCGCAGGTGAAGGTGCCCACGGCCGTCACCTGGCCGACCACGCCCTGGCCGTCGATCACCGGCATGCCGGCCTTGATGCCCGAGGTGAGGCCGCGGTCCAGCACGAGCTTCCTCACGAAGGGGTTGCGGCCGTGCGAGAGCACCTCGGCCAGCACGCCCTCGGTGGTGAAGCGGCTGCGCGGCGGCGACATGGCGAGCAGGTGCTCCTCCTCGGCCTGCAGCAGGCGCGCGCGCTGCGCCTCGGCGGCGTACTCGAGCACCTTCTGCCGCAGCGCCTCGTTCTCGCGCAGCAGCTTCTCCTGGGAGGCGAAGTAGTCGGCCAGGCGCACGAAGGCGCCGCCGGGGGCGGAGGCCGCCTGCTGCAGCGGGCGCACGAGCACCGAGAGGGACAGGCGCACCGCCTCGAGCGCGCCGAAGCGGTGGTCCGCGATCATCGTGGCGATCGCGAGCAGCGCGAAGAAGGTGAGCCGCGCGAGGGGGCTGGGCCCGCGGTGGAAGAACGGAGGCGGCTCGCGGATCACCCGGCGCGGGCCGTCAGTCGTTCGTGAAGACGGTGCCCAGCTTGTCCATCTCCTCGAGCGCGCGGCCCGAGCCGCGCACGACGCACGTGAGCGGGTCGTCGGCGACGATGACCGGAAGGCCCGTCTCCTCCATGAGGAGGCGGTCGAGCTCGCGCAGGAGCGCGCCGCCCCCGGTGAGCACCATGCCCTTCTCGGCGATGTCCGCGCCGAGCTCCGGCGGCGTCTGCTCGAGCGCGCTCTTCACGGCCGAGACGATGGAATTGAGCGGGTCGGTGAGCGCCTCCAGGATCTCGTTGGACGAGATCGTGAAGGAGCGGGGGATGCCCTCGGCGAGGTTGCGGCCCTTCACCTCCATCTCGCGCACCTCGGCGCCCGGGAAGGCCGAGCCGATCTGCTTCTTGATCTGCTCGGCGGTCGACTCCCCGATGAGCATGCCGTAGTTGCGGCGGATGTAGTTGATGATGGCCTCGTCGAACTTGTCGCCGCCCACGCGCACGGAGGCCGAGTAGACGATGCCGCCCAGCGAGATCACGCCCACCTCGGTGGTGCCGCCGCCGATGTCCACGACCATGGAGCCCGTGGCGTCGGCGATGGGCAGGTCCGCGCCGATGGCCGCGGCCATGGGCTCCTCGATGAGGAAGACCTGCGAGGCGCCCGCGCCGATGGCGCTCTCCTTGATGGCGCGCCGCTCGACCTGCGTGGAGCCGTAGGGCACGCAGATCACGATGCGCGGGCTGGGGCGGAACCACTGGCTGTCGTGGATCTTCTTGATGAAGTACTTGAGCATCTGCTCGGTGATCGTGAAGTCCGCGATCACCCCGTCCTTCATCGGGCGGATGGCCGTGATGTTGCCGGGCGTGCGCCCGAGCATCTGCTTGGCGGCGAGGCCCACCGCCTGGATCGTCTTCTTGCCGTTGGGGCCGCCTTCCTGGCGGATGGCGACGACGGAAGGCTCGTCGAGGACGATGCCCTTGCCGCGCACGTAGATGAGCGTGTTGGCCGTGCCGAGGTCGATGGCGAGGTCGGTGGAAAAGTACTTGGAAACGAAGGAGAACATCTTGATCCGTAAGGGAATTCGGGGTGTTGCCTTTCCCCGGGTGGCGGGGGTCGCCTATAATAGCCCGAAATTTCGACGAATTAAGGCCTTAGAGCGCATTTCGCATGCTTTCCCTCGATGAAGTCCGGCGCATCGCCGACCTCGCCCGCATCGACGTCCCGGAGGCCGGCGTTGCTGCGCTGCAGCAACAGCTCAACGGCATCTTCGGCCTGGTCGAGCGCATGCGCGCGGTGGACACCGCCGGCGTCGAGCCCATGGCCCACGCCGTGGACCTCGTGCAGCGCCTGCGCGAGGACCGGGTGACCGAGGCCGACCAGCACGAACTGTTCCAGCGCTCGGCCCCGCAGGTGGAGGACGGCCTCTACCTCGTGCCGAAGGTGATCGAGTAGGGCGCGCGCGCCCCGCCGCGTCGCCGCCCCCCGACAGCCCATGCACGAGCTGACCCTTTCCGCCCTCGGCGCGCTGCTGCGCGAGCGCCGGGCCTCGAGCGAGGAGCTGGTCCGCCACTTCCTGGCCCGCATCGCCGCGCACGACCCGGCCCTCAACGCCTTCATCACGGTGGACGGGGAGAAGGCGCTCGCCGCCGCCCGCGAGGCCGACGCGCGCCTGGCCCGCGGCGAGGCCGGCCCGCTCACGGGCATCCCCCTCGCGCACAAGGACCTCTTCTGCGCCAAGGGCTGGCGCACCACCTGCGGCTCGAGGATGCTGGAGAACTTCATCTCGCCTTATGACGCCCACGTCGTCGAGCGGTTCAACGCCGCCGGCGCCGTCCTCGTGGGCAAGACCAACATGGACGAGTTCGCCATGGGCTCGTCCAACGAGAACTCGCACTTCGGCCCGGTGCGAAACCCCTGGGACCCGGCGCGGGTGCCCGGCGGCAGCTCGGGGGGCTCGGCCGCGGCCGTGGCCGCGCGGCTGGTGCCGGCCGCCACGGGCACGGACACCGGCGGCTCCATCCGCCAGCCCGCGGCCTTCACGGGCACCTGCGGCATCCGGCCCACCTACGGCGCCGTCTCGCGCTACGGCATGGTCGCCTTCGCCTCCTCGCTGGACCAGGCCGGGGCCTTCGGCAAGAGCGCCGAGGACCTCGCGCTGCTCATGAACGCGATGGCCGGGTTCGACGAGCGCGATTCCACCAGCGTCGAGCGCCCGCCGGAGGACTACGGGCGCGAGCTCGCGCAGCCGCTCGAGGGCCTGCGCGTGGGCGTGCCGAAGGAATACTTCACGGACGACCTCGCGCCGGGCGTCGCCGCGTGCGTGCGCGAGGCGCTGGCCGAGCTCGAGCGCCAGGGCGCGCGCCTGGTCGAGGTGAGCCTGCCCAACCAGGCGCTGGCCGTGCCCGTCTACTACGTGATCGCGCCGGCCGAGGCCTCCTCCAACCTCTCGCGCTTCGACGGCGTGCGCTACGGCCACCGGGCGGCGGACTACGCGGACCTGAACGACCTGTACCGCAAGTCGCGCGCCGAGGGCTTCGGCCCCGAGGTGCGCCGGCGCATCCTCGTGGGCACCTACGTGCTCTCGCACGGCTACTACGACGCCTACTACCTGCAGGCGCAGAAGGTGCGCCGCCTCATCGCGCGCGACTTCGCCGAGGCGTTCCGGGCCTGCGACGTGATCGCCGGGCCGGTGGCGCCCTCGGTCGCCTTCCCCCTGGGCGCGAAGACGAGCGACCCGGTGCAGATGTACCTCGAGGACCTGTACACCATCCCCGTGAACCTCGCGGGCCTGCCGGGCCTTTCGGTGCCCTGCGGCTTCGGCGAGCAGGGCCTGTCGGTGGGCCTGCAGGTGATCGGCGACTACTTCGGCGAGGCGCGCATGCTGCGCGTGGCGCACCGCTACCAGCTCGCGACGGACTGGCACCGGCGCGCGCCCCCGGGGTTCGCGTCGTGAGCGGCGGCTGGGAAATCGTCATCGGCCTGGAGACGCACGCGCAGCTCTCCACGGCCTCCAAGATCTTCTCCGGGGCCTCCACCGCCTTCGGCGCCGCGCCCAACACGCAGGCCTCGGCCGTGGACATCGCGCTGCCCGGCGTGCTGCCGGTGCTCAACCGCGGTGCCGTCGAGCGCGCCATCCGCTTCGGCCTGGCCGTCGGCGCGACCATCGCCCCGCGCAGCATCTTCGCGCGCAAGAACTACTTCTACCCGGACCTGCCCAAGGGCTACCAGATCAGCCAGTACGAGATCCCCGTGGTCTCGGGGGGCGAGGTCGCCATCGTCGTGGACGGCGCCGAGAAGCGCGTGCGCCTGACGCGCGCCCACCTCGAGGAGGACGCCGGCAAGAGCCTGCACGAGGACTTTCACGGCATGAGCGGCATCGACCTGAACCGCGCCGGCACGCCGCTGCTCGAGATCGTCTCGGAGCCCGACCTGCGCAGCGCCCGCGAGGCGGTGGCCTACGCCAAGGCGCTGCACTCGCTGGTGCGCTGGATCGGCATCTGCGACGGCAACATGCAGGAGGGCTCCTTCCGCTGCGACGCCAACGTCTCCGTGCGCCGCCCGGGCGCGCCGCTGGGCACGCGCTGCGAGATCAAGAACCTCAACTCCTTCCGCTTCCTGGAGAAGGCCATCGAGTTCGAGGCGCGGCGCCAGGTCGAGCTCATCGAGGACGGCGGCGCGGTGCGCCAGGAGACGCGCCTGTGGGACCCGCAGAAGGGCGAGACGCGCCCGATGCGCTCCAAGGAGGACGCGCACGACTACCGCTACTTCCCGGATCCGGACCTGCTCCCCCTCGCCATCGCGCCGGAGTGGGTCGAGCGCGTGCGCGCCTCGATGCCGGAGCTGCCCGGGGCGATGCGCGAGCGCTTCGTGTCCGGCTACGGCCTGTCCCGTCGACGCCGTGACGCTCACGGCCTCCAAGGCCCTGGCGGCGTATTACGAGGCGGTGGTGGCCGCGGTGGGCGGCGAGCCCAAGGCCTGCGCCAACTGGGTGCTGGGCGAGCTCTCGGCGCTGCTCAACCGCCTGGAGGTGGAGGCCGACGCGAGCCCCGTCCCGCCGCGATCGCTCGCCGCGCTGGTGAAGCGCGTGCTGGACGGCACCATCTCGGGCAAGGCGGGCAAGGAGGTCTTCGAGGCCATGGCCGCCGGCGAGGGCGAGGCCGACGCCGTCATCGAGCGGCGGGGACTGCGGCAGATCTCGGACGCCGGCGCCCTCGAGGCGCTGGTCGAGCAGGTGCTGGCCGCCAACCCCAAGCTCGTGGAGGACGTGCGCGCCGGCAAGGAGAAGGCCTTCAACGGCCTGGTGGGGCAGGTGATGAAGGCCTCGCAGGGCAAGGCCAACCCGGCCCAGGCGAGCGCCCTGCTGCGCGCGCGCCTCGCCTGAGGCGCGGCGCCCGCCGGCCTCAGTTGGCCGGCACGAGGTAGAGGTTGTACTTCTTCACCGCGGGCTTCTGCGGCGTGCCCTTCCTGGCGGCCTCGATCTCCTTGGGATCGCGCAGGTCCAGCTTGCCCTCGCGGTGCAGCTTCTTGAGCTCCACCCAGCGCTTCTTGTCGACGGCGTAGCGCTCGCGGATCTCGACCTTCTCCTTCTCGTAGCCCGCGATGGCGGCCTGCAGGGACTCCTTCTCCTTGCGCGCGCGGGCGAGGTCGGAGATGAGCTGCAGCGGCGCCTCGCGGCCCTTGCCCTTGCTCTTGGCGCTCTTGCCGGCGCGGTAGAAGTCCATCTCGTCGTCGAGCTCCTTGATGCGCTTGTCCACCGCCTCGGCGCGCTCGTGGGCGCTCTTGATGCGCAGGTCGACGGGCTCGAGGTTGATGTCGCGCGAGGTGTCGAATTCCTTCTCCGAGCTGTAGGTGGCGAGCAGCGCGAGGTCCTTGCGCCGCTGCTCCGCGGCGGCCTTGGCCGCCTCCTTGGCGCGCTCGGCCTCCTCCTGCCGGGCCTTGAGCTGCTCGGGCGTGGGCGTGGGGTCGATCTTGCGCAGCACGGCGCCCGTGCGCGAGATCTCGTACATCACCACGTTGGCGCAGCCCGCGGGGGGCGTGTCGCCGATGAGCGTGACGCCGCGCTCGTCTTTGCACTTGTACGCCCCGTGCGCCGCGAGGGCGCTCGCCATCGCCAGGGCCAGCATTGCTCGTCTCATGTCGCCTTCCTCTGCGCCTGGCGCCGGGCGTCTTCTCGCGCCCATGCGCCACCAAGCCTTTTATCGGTTCACGCCCCGTACTGCCGCCGGTAGGCCTCGATGGCCGGCAGCCGGTCGCGCAGGTCGTCCCGCCCCGCGAGGGTGGCGAGCACGTCGTCCAGCGTCGCGATCGCGGCCACGGGCACGCCGTAGTCGCGGCTCACCTCCTGGGTCGCGGACAGGGCCCCCTGGCCCCGCTCCTGGCGATCCAGAGCAATTAGCACGCCAGCGGGAGTGGCGCCGGCCGCCCGGATCAGGGCCTCGGACTCGCGCACGGAAGTGCCGGCCGAAATCACGTCGTCGACGATCAGGACCCGGCCCGCCAGGGGCGCGCCGACGATGCTGCCGCCCTCGCCGTGGTCCTTCGCTTCCTTGCGGTTGTACGAGAACGGCACATTGTGACCCATTTCGGCCAGCGCGACGGCCGTGACGGCCGCGAGGGTGATCCCCTTGTAGGCCGGCCCGAAGAGCATGTCGAAGGCGATGCCCGAGGCGAGGGCCGCGCGGGCGTAGTAGCGGGCCAGCGCCCCCAGGCTCGCGCCGTCGTGGAAGAGCCCGGCGTTGAAGAAGTAGGGCGACAGGCGCCCGGCCTTGGTCTTGAACTCCCCGAAGCGCAGCACCCCGATGCGGATGGCGAAATCCACGAACTCGCGGCGGAAATCCTGTCCTGCGGCGGGCGGAGCGGCGTCCATGGGGGGGCGTCACCAGTAGAATGTGGCCCATTTTCCCCGAAAAAGCGCTTTGCGAGAGGGATTTTCGTGCGAATCGTCACCCTGAACGCCAACGGCATCCGGTCGGCCACCGGCAAGGGCTTCCTGGACTGGATGCGCCGCCAGAAGGCGGACCTGGTGTGCGTCCAGGAGATCAAGGCGCAGGAGTCCGACCTGCCCAAGCCCATCCTCGCGCCGCGGAACCTGCACGCCTTCTTCCACCCGGCCGAGAAGAAGGGCTACAGCGGGGTGGCGATCTACGCCCGCAAGGAGCCGGACCGCGTGGTGCTGGGCCTGGGCATCCCGGACATCGACGCCCAGGGCCGCTACCTGCAGGTCGACTACGGCAAGCTCTCGGTCGTCTCCCTCTACGTGCCCTCTGGGTCCTCCGGCGAGGAGGCGCAGGCGCGCAAGTTCTCCTTCATGAAGCGCTTCCTGCCGCGCCTGGCCGAAATGCGCGCCTCGGGCCGCGAATTCGTCCTGTGCGGCGACTGGAACATCGCCCACAAGGAGATCGACCTGAAGAACTGGCGCTCGAACCAGAAGAACTCCGGGTTCCTGCCGCAGGAGCGCGCCTGGCTCACGCAGGTGTTCGACGAGGTGGGCTGGGTGGACGTCTTCCGCCGCCTGGACCCGCGCCCCGGGCGCTACACCTGGTGGTCCAACCGGGGCCGCGCCTGGGACAACGACGTGGGCTGGCGCCTGGACTACCAGATCGCCACGCCGGGCATCGCCGCCACGGCCACCGCCAGCGCGATCTACACCGCGCGCCGCTTCAGCGACCACGCGCCGCTCACCATCGACTACGACCACGCGCTCTAGATGCTTCGCCTCGCCAACGTGACGCTCGCGCGCGGCGCCCGCGTGCTGCTGAAGGACGCCTCGCTCACGGTCTTCCCCGGCCACCGCGTGGGGCTGGTGGGCCCCAACGGCGCCGGCAAGTCGAGCCTCTTCGCCCTGGTGCGCGGCGAGCTGCACGCCGACGCCGGCGAGGTCGAGCTCCCGGCGCGCTGGGTGCTCTCGCACGTGGCGCAGGAGCTGGACGGCACCGACCGCGCGGCGCTCGACTTCGTGATGGACGGCGACGCGGAGCTTCGCGAGGTCGAGGGCGCCATCGCCGCGGCCGAGGCCTCGCACGAGGAAGGCGAGCGCGTGGCCCTGCTGCACGCGCGCTACGAGGAGATCGGCGGCTACGCGGCGCGCTCGCGGGCGCAGGCGCTGATGGCGGGCCTTGGCTTCGCGCCCGAGGCCGAGGCGCGGGCCGTCGCGGACTTCTCCGGCGGCTGGCGCATGCGCCTGAACCTGGGCCGCGCGCTCATGTGCCGCTCGGACCTGCTGCTGCTCGACGAGCCCACCAACCACCTGGACCTCGACGCGGTGATGTGGCTCGAGGACTGGCTCAAGGCCTACCCGGGCGCGCTGCTGCTCGTCACGCACGACCGCGAGTTCCTCGACGCCGTGGCCGGCACCATCGTGCACGTGGACGGGCAGAGGCTCACCGCCTACGCGGGCAACTACTCGGCCTTCGAGCGCCAGCGGGCAGAGCGCCTCGCGCAGCAGCAGGCCGCGCACGAGCGCCAGCAGCGCACGCGCGCGCACCTGCAGGCCTTCGTCGACCGCTTCCGCGCCAAGGCCACCAAGGCGCGCCAGGCGCAGAGCCGCATCAAGGCCCTGGAGCGCCTGGAGGACATCAGCGCCGCCCACGTGGACACGCCCTTCACCTTCGCCTTCCGCGAGCCGGCCGCGAAACCCAAGCTTCTCTTCCGCGTGGCGGAGGCCGACGCGGGCTACGGCGGCGTGCCCGTGGTCTCGGGCGTGGAGTGGAGCGTGTACCTGGGCGAGGCCATCGGGCTGCTGGGCCCCAACGGCGCGGGCAAGTCCACGCTCCTGAAGACCATCGTCGGCGAGCTCGCGCCCGTGGCGGGCGAGGTGATCCGCTCGCCGGACCTGCGCATCGGCTACTTCGCGCAGCACCAGGTCGAGCGCCTGCGCCTGGAGGAGGGCGTGTTGTGGCACCTGGCGCGCCTCGCGCCCGAGGCGCGAGAGCAGGACCTGCGCGACTTCCTCGGCGGCTTCGATTTCCGCGGCGACCAGGTCTTCCAGCGCGTGGGCTCGCTCTCCGGCGGCGAGAAGGCGCGCCTCGCCCTCGCGCTCATCGTCTGGGAGCGGCCCAACCTCCTCGTGCTCGACGAGCCCACCAACCACCTCGACATCGAGATGCGCGAGGCGCTCGCGCAGGCGCTTCAGGATTTCGAGGGCACGCTCATCGTGGTGGCGCACGACCGCCACCTGCTGGAAGCCGCGACCGACCAGTGGTGGCTCGTGGCCGACGGCCAGGTGGCGCCGTTCGACGGGGGCCTGGACGACTACCGGGAATGGTCGCGGCAGTACCGCGCGCGCGCCGCCCGGCCCGGCGAGGCCGACCGCGGCCCCGACCGCAAGGCGCAGAAGCGCGCCGAGGCCGAGGCCCGCCAGCGCGTGGCGCAGGCGCGCAAGCCCTTCGAGAAGCGGATCGCCGCCATCGAGCGCGAGCTGGCCGAGCTGCAGCCGGAGAAGGCATCGCTCGACGACTGGCTCGCCTCGGGCGAGGCCTACGAGGAAGCGGCGCGCGAAGCGCTCGCGGAGCGATCCCGCCGCCACGGCGAGCTCGCGACGCGCATCGCCCAGCTCGAGGAG
Organism: Pseudomonadota bacterium; assembly: GCA_029781595.1. GTDB lineage: Bacteria > Pseudomonadota > Gammaproteobacteria > Burkholderiales > Usitatibacteraceae > FEB-7. The sequence goes on from JAKOWJ010000063.1 coordinate 10,264, forward strand.
GACTGGCTCTGGGCCAACGCGGCGATGGAGACCGAGGTCAACCGCGCCCGCGAGTAGCCGTTGTCCGGAATGCGGCCGCCCATCCCGGCGCGGCCCCACCCCGGAGGCCCCATGCAACTGGACAGCGCACTGCCCATCGTCAAGGCGCTCGCGGACGGCGTGAATCCCGTCACCGGCGAGGCGTATCCCGAAACCAGCCCCTACGCGGAGCCGCGCGCGCTGCGCGCGCTGTTCACCGCCGTGGATCTCATGCAGCGCGAGGTGGAGAAGGAAAGGCGCCGCGAGCGGCTCCCGGCCAACTTCGGCAAGCCCTGGAGCGAGGGCGAGGACAAGGCCATCGCCACCGCCTTCGAGGAGGGCGTGGGCCTCGCGGACATGGCGCGGCGCCACGCGCGCACGCAGGGCTCCATCCGCCTGCGACTGGAAAAGCTCGGCAAGCTCCCGCCCTCGGGCGAGGCCCGCTACGCGCTCACTCCGCCTTCGGCTTGAGCTTGAGCGAGGCCGAGTTCATGCAGTAGCGAAGTCCGGTGGGCTGCGGCCCGTCCTCGAACACGTGCCCCAGGTGGGCCTCGCACTGCGAGCACACCACCTCCGTGCGCCGCATGAAGAGGTGGAAGTCGTCCTTCTCCTCCACGGCGCCCGGCGCCACCGGCTGCCAGAAGGAGGGCCAGCCCGAGCCCGAGTCGTACTTGGCCTCGGAGCTGAACAGGTCCTGGCCGCAGCACACGCACTGGTAGGTGCCCGGCGTCTTCGTGTCGTTGTACTCGCCCGTGAAGGCGCGCTCCGTGCCCTTGGCGCGCGTCACGCTGTACTGCTGGGGGGTGAGCTGCGCCTTCCATTCCTGCGCGGTCTTCGTGATCTTCGCCATGCGTCGGCTCCCGTCGCCTGCGGTTCGCGGATTCGCGGAATAATACGCGCGCACGGCATCCGCGCGCCGTGCCCCTGCGAGAACCCTCCCACCCGCCCGTCGTGAACCCTCCCGCCGCCGACCGCCTGCCGCGCGCCATCTGGGCCCTGGGCTTCGTGAGCCTGCTGATGGACGTCTCCTCGGAGCTCATCCACAGCCTGCTGCCCGTCTTCCTCGTCACCTCCCTGGGCGCGAGCGCGCTCATGGTGGGCCTCATCGACGGGGCGGCCGAGGCGACCGCGCTCGTGGTCAAGGTGTTCTCCGGCGCGCTCTCGGACTGGTGGGGCCGGCGAAAGCCGCTCGCGGTGCTGGGCTACGGGCTGGGCGCCCTCTCCAAGCCGCTCTTCGCGCTGGCCGCGGGGCCGGCCTTCGTCCTGCTCGCCCGCCTGGTGGACCGCGCGGGCAAGGGCATCCGCGGCGCGCCGCGCGATGCACTCGTGGCCGACCTCGCGCCGCCCGCGCTGCGCGGCGCCGCCTTCGGCCTTCGCCAGTCGCTGGATACCGTGGGCGCCTTCCTCGGCCCGCTGCTGGCCGTCGGCCTCATGCTGGCGCTGGCCGATGACTTCCGCGCCGTGTTCTGGGTGGCGGTGGTTCCGGGCTTCCTCGCGGTGGCGCTCCTCGCCGTGGCGGTGCGCGAGCCGGCGCGCGCGCCGGGCCACGCCCCCGTCAACCCGGTGCGCCGCGAGAACCTGCGCCGCCTCACGCCGGCGTACTGGTGGGTGGTGGCCCTCGGCGCGGCCTTCACGCTGGCGCGCTTCTCGGAGGCCTTCCTCGTCCTGCGCGCGCAGCAGGGCGGGCTCGCCATCGCGTGGGCGCCGCTGGTGCTCGTGGCGATGAACGTCGTCTACGCGCTCACCGCCTACCCGTTCGGCCGCCTGTCGGACCGGGTGAGCCACGCGCGGCTGCTCGCGCTGGGCCTCGCGGTGCTGGTCGCCGCGGACGCGGTTCTCGCCGCCAGCGGCCGCGGGCCCTGGGTGTGGATCGGCATTGCGCTCTGGGGCCTGCACCTGGGCATCACGCAGGGCCTGCTCGCGACGATGGTGGCGGCAAGCGCCCCGGCGGACCTGCGCGGCACCGCCTTCGGCTTCTTCAACCTCGTGAGCGGCGTGGCGCTGCTTGCGGCGAGCGTCGTGGCGGGCCTGCTGTGGGACAGGCTCGGCGCCCCGGCCACCTTCGTCGCGGGCGCCGCCTTCTGCCTCCTGGCGCTGGCGGTGCTGGCCATCGGCGCGCCGCGGCTCGCGCGGCGCTAGCCGCGGCGACTCCGGTATCCTTCGCCCACCGTGGCGCCGCGCAACTACTCCGCCGTCTTCCGCGACCGCGACCTCGCGGTCATCCTCCTGCTGGGCTTCTCCTCGGGCCTGCCGCTCGCGCTCACGGCCGGCACGCTGCAGGCCTGGCTCACCGTCGAAAACGTCGACCTCGCCACCATCGGCGTGCTCACGCTCGTGGGCGTGCCCTACACGTGGAAGTTCCTGTGGGCGCCGCTCCTGGACCGGTACGTGCCCCCGTTCCTGGGGCGGCGGCGCGGATGGATGCTGCTCACGCAGCTCGCGCTCGCCGCCGGCATCGCCGGCATGGCGCTGTGCTCGCCGCGCACCGACATCGCGCTCCTCGCGGGCCTCGCCCTGCTGGTCGCCTTCGCCTCGGCCTCGCAGGACATCGTGGTGGACGCCTACCGCACCGACATCGCGCGCCGCGAGGCGCGCGGCATGGCCGCCGCGCTCAACGTGCTGGGCTACCGCGTGGCGATGCTCGTCTCGGGCGCACTGGCGCTGGTGCTCGCGGCGGGCTCGGGGGCGCTGGGGGGCGTGGGCTGGCGCACCACGTACCTGCTCATGGCCGCGCTCATGGCCGTGGGCGCCGTGGCCACGCTCTGGGGGCGCGAGCCCGCCGTCGCCTCGCCGCCACCGCGCACGCTCGAAGAGGCCGTGTGGGCCCCGCTGCGCGAGTTCTTCTCGCGGCCGGGCGCGTGGGCCCTGCTCGCGCTCATCGTCCTGTACAAGCTGGGCGACGCCTTCGCGGTCTCGCTCTCCACCGCCTTCCTCATCCGCGGCGCCGGCTTCTCGCCGGACGACGTGGGCTACGTCAACAAGGCCATGGGCCTGGCGGCCACCATCGCCGGCGTGCTCTTCGGCGGCGGGCTCATGGTGCGGCTGGGCCTGTACCGCGCGCTCATGGCCTTCGGCGTTCTGCAGGCCGTCTCCAACCTCGCCTACATGGCGCTCGCCCTCGCGGGCAAGAGCTATCCGCTGCTCGTGCTCACCGTCGGCTTCGATAACCTGGCGGGCGGCATGGGCACGGCCGCCTTCGTGGCGCTGCTCATGGCGCTGTGCGACCACCGCTTCACCGCCACGCAGTACGCGCTGCTCTCGGCGCTGGCCGCCTTCGGGCGCGTGTACGTGGGGCCCGCGGCGGGATACGCCACGGACCCGCACTACCTGGGACTCGCCTGGCCCGCCTTCTTCCTCGGGACCTTCCTCGTCGCGCTGCCAGGCCTCGCGCTGCTGCGCGCCCTGCGCGAGCGCATCGTGTCGCTGGACCGCGCGCCCGCTACGCCGTAGCGCGCGCCGCGCGCGTGGCGCCCGCCACGGCCGCGAGCAGCAGCCCCGCCGTGAGCCACATCGCGCCCGGCGCCCACGCGAGGAAGGGCTGCCACGCCGCCTCCTTCGGCACCTGCGCGATCACCAGCGCGATGCGCGTGAAGGTGGCCACGGCCAGCAGTCCGAAGAGCCCGCCCGCGAGGAATCCCTCGCGACCCGTGCGTCCCAGCGAGAGCGCGGCGGCCACCGCGCTCATCATCACGCAGCCCCAGCCCGCGCCGGCGGCGAACTGCGCGGCGACCAGCACCGGGAGCGATCCGGCGCTCGCCACGAGGGCGGCCGCGAGCCCGCCCACGGCCGCGCCCACGGCCATCGCCGCGAGGCCCCCGGCGCGCCGCGCGAAGAGCGAGGCGGGCAGCACCAGCAGGTTGAAGCCGATCCAGAAGACGGGCATCAGCCGCTCGAGGTCCGCGGGCTTCGCGAAGCGCAGGTACCCGGGCGCAGAGTTGAGCGCGAAGTGCACCTGGAAGCCCAGGCCAAGCAGCAGCACGGCGAGCAGGAACGGCGCGGCCGGTCGCGGCGCGCCCGCCAGGGGCTCGCGTGGCGTGACGGGCGGCGACGGATTCGCCGCGATGGCGCGCGTGAGCACCACCGTGGCGACGGCGAGCGTGACGGAAGCGAGCGCGAACGGCAGGCGCGGATCCGCGTTCTTGAGCGTGGCGGTGAGGAACGGTGCCACGGCGCCGGCCAGGCCCAGTCCCAGCATGTAGAGCCCGGCCGTCCACGGCTGCGAGGGCCCGGGCACGTGGCGCGAGAGCAGCACCAGGGGCGGGGCGCGCAGCACCGACGAGGTGGCCGACCACGCGGCGGTGAGCGCGATGAAGAGCACGGGCGAACCCGCGGGCGCCGCGAACGGCAGCAGCAGGAACGCGATGCAGGAGACGAGCGTGCCCAGCACCATCGCGTTGCCCAGCCGGCCCGAGAACGCGGCCACGCGATCGGCCATCGTGCCCAGGCGCCAGTCCATCACCGCGAAGATGGCCTGGTCGGCGAGCAGCAGCCACGGAACGGCCGCCTTCGCGAGCCCCGCCTGCGCGGCGAGCGCCGGCAGGTAGATCACGTAGACCGTCCAGCCCAGGGCGAGCAGGAACTGCACCGCCAGGGCCGCGGCCGCCACGCTAGTCCCGCCGCCGGAAGCGGAAGACGCCCAGGCTCCCCAGCAGGTTCGGCAGCGCCGAAACGACCTTGCCGCCGTGCAGCACGCGCTCGTCCAGGATCTCGGCGCCCACGGTGCGGCAGAGCTCCTCGAAGTCCTTCACCGTGCACAGGTGGATGTTGGGCGTGTCGTACCACTGGTAGGGCAGCGACTTCGACACCGGCATGCGCCCCAGGGCGATGGCCACGCGGTGGCGCCAGTAGCCGAAGTTGGGGAAGGTGACGATGCCCTCGCGCCCCACGCGCAGCATCTCGGCCAGGATCTGGTCCGAGCGGCGCATGGCCTGCAGCGTCTGCGACAGGACCACGAAGTCGAACGCGTCCTCCTCGAACATCTCCAGGCCGCTTTCCAGGTCCATCTGGATCACGTTGACGCCACGCGCGGTGGCGGCGAGCACCCGGTCCGGGTCGATCTCCACGCCGTAGCCGCGCACGCGGCGCTGGGCGACGAGCTCGGCGAGGAGCTCCCCGTCGCCGCAGCCCAGGTCCAGCACGCGCGCGCCCTCGGGGATCCACGACGTGATGAGGTCGAAGTCGAAGCGCGTCCTCATGCCGGCGCTCCCTTGCCCGCGTAGCCCTTCATCTCCTCGAGCTCGGTGCCGCCCACGATGAGCGGCCCGCGCCGCTCGCCCGCGCCCACCTCGCGCGCCACGTTGTCCATGTAGGCCGCCACCACGCGGTGGTAGTGCGCGTCGTCCAGCAGGAAGGCGTCGTGGCCGTGCGGCGCGTCGATCTCGGCGTAGGTGACGCGCTTGCCGCCCTTCACCAGCGCCTTCACGATCTCGCGCGAGCGCTCCGGGGGGAATCGCCAGTCGCTCGAGAAGGAGACCACCAGGAAGCCGGCCGAGGCCGGCGCGAGCGCCTTGGCGAGGTCGCCGCCTGTCTCGCGCGCCGGGTCGAAGTAGTCCAGCGCCTTGGTCATGATGAGGTAGGTGTTGGCGTCGAACACCTGCGCGAACTTGTCGCCCTGGTAGCGCAGGTACGACTCGATCTCGAACTCCACCTCGTAGTGGAAGCCGTAGTCGGCCCCGCGGATCTCGCGGCCGAACTTCTCGCCCAGCAGGTCCTCGGAGAGGTAGGTGATGTGGCCCAGCATGCGCGCGAGCTTCAGGCCCCGCGCCGGGAAGGTCTTCAGGGCGTAGAAGTTGCCGCCGTGGAAATCCGGGTCCGTCACGATCGCCTGGCGCGCCACGTCGTTGAAGGCGATGTTCTGCGTCGAGAGCTTGGGTGCTGCGGCGATCACCAGCGCGTGGGCGATGCGCTCCGGGTAGTCCAGCGTCCACTGCATCGCCTGCATGCCGCCGAGCGAGCCGCCCATGGCCACCGCCAGGCGCTCGATGCCCAGCCGGTCCATGAGGCGCGCCTGCGAGGCCACCCAGTCCTCCACCGTCACCACCGGAAAGCCCGCGCCGTAGGGCTGGCCGGTGGCGCGGTCCACCGAGGCGGGCCCCGTCGAACCGTGGCAGCCGCCCAGGTTGTTCACGCCGATCACGAAGAAGCGGTCGGTGTCGATGGCCTTGCCCGGGCCCACCATGTTGTCCCACCAGCCGGCCTTCTTCGGGCTGTCCGCGTGCCAGCCCGCCACGTGGTGGTGGCCCGAGAGCGCGTGGCAGACGAGCACGGCGTTGGAGCGCTCGGCGTTGAGCGTGCCGTAGGTCTCGTAGACGAGCTCGTAGGCGGCGAGCGTGCGCCCGGCCTTGAGGATCAGGGGCTCGAGGAAGCCGGCGCGCTGCGGCGCCACCTCGCCGACGGAGCCCGGGGGAACGGCAATGGTCTCTGGTTCAGCCATGAAAAAACCCGACCGGCTTTCGCGGGGGTCGGGTTCCTGTCGGGAGACCTGCCTCTCGCTTTAGCCGCATTTATTACGCGCCCGCAAGCTGAGTTCAAATTCGGCGCGACGGCGGCATTCTACCGTCCCGCGCCGGAAACGGCGAGGCCCTCCTCAGCCGTTCAGCTTCTCGAGCAGCGCGAGGATGCGCTCGGGCTCGTCCGACTTCATCACGCGCGCCACGAGCGGGGCGATGTCCGGCAGGCTCGTGGTGAGCACGCGCTGCTTCACTTCCAGGACGTTGGCCGGGTGCATGGAGAAGTGGCGAAGGCCCAGGCCCAGCAGCAGGCGCGTGAGGTCGGCGTCGCCCGCCATCTCGCCGCACACGGCCACGGGCTTCTCGTGCTGGTGGGCGGTGCGGATCACGCTCGCGATGAGCGAGAGCACCGCCGGGTGCAGCGGGTCGTAGAGGTGCGCCACCGCGTCGTCGGCGCGGTCGATGGCCAGCGTGTACTGGATGAGGTCGTTCGTGCCGATGGACAGGAAGTCCAGGCGCCGGATGAACATGGGCAGCGCGATGGCCGCGGCCGGGATCTCGATCATGCCGCCCACGGGCACGAAGGCGTCGAACTTCTCGCCCTCGGCCTTGAGCTCCTCCTTGGCGCGCTCTACCGCCGACATGGCCTGGGTGAGCTCGGCGTGGGAGGAGAGCATGGGGATGAGGATCATCGCCTTGCCGTGGCGCGAGGCGCGCAGGATGGCGCGCAGCTGCGTATTGAAGATCTGCGGCTCGGCGAGGCAATAGCGGATGGCGCGAAGCCCCAGCGCCGGGTTCTCCGTGTCGTGCTCGGCGCCGTCCAGCGCCTTGTCGGCGCCGAGGTCCAGCGTGCGGATGGTGACGGGCTTGCCCTTCATGCCCTCCACGACGCTGCGGTAGGCCTCGTACTGCTCGTCCTCGTCCGGCAGGTCGCGGCGGTTCATGAACAGGAACTCGCTGCGGAAGAGGCCGATGCCCGCGGCGCCCGCGGCGCGAACGGCCTCCAGGTCCGAGGGCAGCTCGATGTTGGCGTGCAGCTGCACCGCCGTGCCGTCGAGCGTGGCGGTGGGCGCCGACTTCAGGCGCTTGAGCTTTTCCTTCTCCAGTCGCGCCTGGTTCTGCCGCAGCCGGTACTCGGCCAGCACCGCGCGGCCGGGGTTGACGATCAGCACGCCCTGCGTGCCGTCGATGATCACCAGCTCGTCCTCGCGGATGAGGGTGCGCGAGTGGTGCAGCGCGACGATGGCGGGAATCGCGAGCGAGCGCGCGATGATGGCGGTGTGCGAGGTGGCCCCGCCCATGTCCGTCACGAACGCGGCGAAGGGGTGCTCGCGGAACAGGATCACGTCCGCGGGCGAGAGGTCGCGCGCGATGAGCACCATCTCCGCGTCGGCGCGCGTGGGCTTGATCGCGATGCGCCGCTTGCTGCCGGCCAGGGCCGTGAGCACGCGCTCGGCCACCTGGCGCACGTCCGCCTCGCGCTCGCGCAGGTACTCGTCCTCGATGTCCACGAACTGCGCCGTCAGCTCGTCGAGCTGGATGCGCAGCGCCCACTCGGCGTTGCAGCGCTGCTCGCGGATGATCTCGCGCGGCGCCTCGGTGAAGGCGGCGTCCTCCAGCAGCATGAGGTGCACGTTGACGAAGGGCGCCAGCTCCGAGGCGGCGCTGTGGCGCACGCTCTCGGCCAGGCCCTCGAGCTCCTCGCGCACCTCCTTCACCGCGCGGTCGTAGCGGCGCTGCTCGCGCCCCACGTCGCCGGAGGGGATCTCGTAGTGGTCCACCTCCGTGGACATGCCGTGGAAGAGGTGCGCGTGCCCGATGGCGATGCCGCCGGACACGCCGATGCCGTGCATCGTGAAGCAGACGTTGCGCGCGGCGGGGGCGGGGGCGCCGTCGGCCATGGCTACTCGCCCTCGTCGAACTTGTCGGCGATGAGCTTGGCGAGGGCGGCCAGGGCCGCCTCCTCCTCGGGCCCGTCCGTCTCGATCTCCACGGTGGCGCCGATGCCCGCGGCCAGCATCATCACGCCCATGATGCTCTTGGCGTTCACCCGCCGGCCGTTGCGCGAGAGGTGCACCGCGCAGGGAAAGCGCGCGGCGGCCTGCGTGAGCTTGGCGGAGGCGCGGGCGTGCAGCCCGAGCTTGTTGACGATGCGCACTTCCAGTTTCTGCAAGGGCGGGTCCTCAGGCTTTGGCTTCCATGCGCGTGACGCCCTCGGTGCCGCCGGAGAGGGCCTTGGTCACCACCTCCTCGAGCGGCTGCTCGCGGTAGGTGAGGGCGCGGATGAGCATCGGCAGGTTCACGCCCGCGATGCCCTCCACGCGGCCGGGCTTGAGCAGCCGCGCCGCGATGTTGGAGGGCGTGGCGCCGTAGATGTCCGTCATGACGAGCACGCCGCTGCCCTGGTCCAGGAAGCGGATGAGGTCCTCGGCCGTGGGCAGGATCTCCTCGGGGTCGTCGTGGACGGTGACGCCGAGCTGGCGCACGTACAGCGGGCGCTTGCCCAGCACGTGGCTCGCGCTGTGGATGAGGCTCTCGCCGAAGGCGCCGTGGGAGACGAGCAGGATGCCGATCATCCCGCCATTCTAGGGCACCGGCCGGGCGGCCGCAGCGCCGCCCGGGCGCGCTTCAGGCCACGCCGCGGATGGGCGTGACCTCGGCCACGGTGCCCGAGGCGGGCGCCAGGCGCGTGGCGGGAAAGACGCAGGAGAAGGTGCTGCCCTCGCCCACGCGGCTTTCGATCTCCAGGCGCCCCTGGTGGCGCTGCATCACGTGCTTGACGATCGCCAGGCCCAGCCCCGTGCCCCCGGAGGAGCGCGAGCGGCTGCGATCCACGCGGTAGAAGCGCTCCGTGAGGCGCGGCACGTGCTCGGGCGCGATGCCTTCGCCGTTGTCGCGCACGCGGAAGGCGGCCTCCGTCCCCTCGACTTCCCAGCTCACGTGGATGTCACCGCCGGCCGGCGTGTAGCGGATGGCGTTGGTCACGAGGTTGGTGAAGGCGCTTCGCACCTCCTCGCGGTTGGCCAGCAGCCACTGCGGTCCCACGGTGGAGGCGATGCGGTGCGTGCCGCGATTCAGGCCCTCGGCCTCCACCAGCACGGCGCGCACCAGGGCGGGCACGTCCACCGGTTCCTCGCGCAGCGGGTAGCGCGAGTCCTCCAGCCGGGAGAGCATCAGCAGGTCCTCCACCAGGCGCTGCATGCGCTCGGCCTGGCCCGTCATCAGCTCGAGCGAGCGCCGGTAGAGCTTCTCGTCGCTCTCGCGGGCGTCGGTGAGCGTCTCGAGGAAGCCGCGCATCACGGTGAGGGGCGTCCTCAGCTCGTGCGAGACGTTGGCGATGAAGTCGCGGCGCATGGATTCCAGCCGCTCCCAGCGCGTGACGTCGCGCGAGAGCAGGAGCTTTTCGTGGTTGCCGTAGGGCACGAGCTGCACGGAGAGCACGCGCTCGCCCTCGGCGCCGCCCTTCAGGGTGAGCGGCTCGCCGTAGTGCTGCGCGTCCAGGTAGCCCACGAACGCCGGGTGGCGGATGAGGTTGGTGATGGCCTGCCCGCGGTCGCGCTTGAAGGTGAGGCCGAAGTGGCCCTCGGCCGAGGGGTTCATCCACTCGATGCGGTTGTCGGCGTCCAGCACCAGCACGCCGTCGGGCATGGCCTCGCCCGCCTGGCGGAAGCGCCACAGCGCGTGCGACAGGCTCGCCCGCGCGCCGGATTGCTCGCGCAGCATGCGGTGCAGGCGCGCGTAGATCTCGCCCCAGGTGCCCTCGTCGTCGGGGATGTCGTCGATGGCCGGGTCGGCGAGCCAGCGGGCCAGGCGCGCGCGCGCCGACAGGGCGATGGCGACCACGATGAGCAGGAAGGCGAAGAGGAAGAGTGCCGCGAACGCGGCCCCGAACACGAGCCCGGTGAACAGGGCCCCCGCGCCGGCGATCGCGGCGATGGACAGGAGGCGGCCGATCCAGTCGCGCATGGGCATTCGGGGCGGTTCGGGCGCCCCCATTGTCGCCTAGGCCCGCGAGAAGCGGTAGCCGCTGCCCCGGATGGTCTGGATGAAGGTCTGGTGGCCGCTCTTGGTGATCGCGGCCCGCAGGCGCCGGATGTGCACGTCCACCGTGCGCTCCTCGATGAAGACGTGGTCGCCCCACACCTGGTCCAGGAGCTGGGTGCGCGAGTACACGCGCTCCGGGTGCGTCATGAAGAAGTGCAGCAGGCGGAACTCCGTGGGGCCCATCGCGAGGTCCTTGCCCTTGCCCGTCACGCGGTGCGAGGCCGGGTCCAGGCGCAGGCCGTGGTACTCGATGGCGTCGTCGGTGATCTCCGGCGCGCGCCGGCGCAGCACCGCCTTGATGCGCGCCTGCAGCTCCTTCACCGAGAAGGGCTTGGTGATGTAGTCGTCCGCGCCCGTCTCCAGGCCCCGCAGCTTGTCCTCCTCGTCGCCGCGCGCGGTGAGCATGATGATGGGGAGCTTTCGCGTGCGGGCGTCTCCGCGCAGGCGCCGCGCGAGCTCCAGGCCGCTCTGCCCGGGGAGCATCCAGTCGAGCAGCACGAGGTCCGGCAGCCGCTCCTGGATGCGCTCCAGCGCCTGCTCGGCGCTGGCCGCGAGGATGGGCCGCTGGCCGGCCTGCTCCAGGTTCAGGGCGATGAGCTCCTGGATGGCGGATTCGTCTTCGACGACGAGGATGTTGGCGGGCATCGGAGGGCCGGGAAATCGAATGTTGCCGGCATGTTACGGCCCGGGCGTGACAGGGAGGTTACAGCCGCCGGGGGGCCGGGGCGAGCCCGCGCTTTGTGGGAAAATGGCGCCCTGCGCCCTGCCCCGCGAGAACCCCCGCCATGGACCGCAAGACCCCCCGCCCCACCGAGATCAAGCTGCACCAGAAGTCGCGCATCCTCGAGATCGCCTTCGACGACGGATCGCGCTTCAGCCTGCCCTGCGAATACCTGCGCGTCTTCTCGCCCTCGGCCGAGGTGCGCGGCCACGGCCCCGGCCAGGAGGTGCTGCAGGTCGGCAAGCGCGACGTGGAGATCAAGGAGATCGAGCCGGTGGGCCAGTACGCCGTGAAGCTCGCCTTCTCCGACGGCCACGACACGGGCCTGTATTCCTGGGAATACCTCCACGAGCTGGGCGAGAAGCAGGAGACGAGCTGGAAGAGCTACCTCGCCCGGCTGGAGCAGGCCGGCGCCTCGCGCGACCCGAAATGAGCGACAAGACCACGCACTTCGGCTACCGGGAGGTGCCGGAGGCCGAGAAGGCCGCCCGCGTGGGCGAGGTGTTCACCTCGGTCGCGACGAGCTACGACCGCATGAACGACCTCATGTCGCTCGGCATGCACCGGCTGTGGAAGCGCTTCGCCATCGCCATGGCGGATGTGCGCCCCGGCCAGAAGGTGCTGGACGTCGCCTCCGGCAGCGGCGACCTCGCGCTCGCCTTCGCGCGCAAGGCCGGGCCCACCGGCCTGGTGGTGATGACGGACATCAACGGCGAGATGCTCGCCGTGGGCCGCGACAAGGTGATCGACCACGGCCTGCTTTCGCCGCAGGCGCTGTGCAACGGCGAGAGGCTTCCCTTCCCCGACGACACCTTCGACTGCGTGACGATCGCCTTCGGCCTTCGCAACTTCACGCACAAGGACCGGGGCCTCGCGGAGTTCGCGCGCGTGGCCCGCCCCGGCGGGCGCGTGCTGGTGCTCGAGTTCTCCAAGGTGTGGAAGCCGCTCGCCAGGCCCTACGACGCCTATTCCTTCAACGTGCTGCCGTGGCTGGGCAGGCACGTGGCCAAGGACGAGGCCGCCTACCAGTACCTCGCCGAGTCCATCCGCATGCACCCGGACCAGGAGACGCTCAAGGCGATGATGGAGACGGCGGGGCTCGTGAAGGTGGAGTACTTCAACCTCACGATGGGCGTGGTGGCGCTGCACCGCGGCTTCAAGCCGTGATCGCCGAGGCCTCCGCGGCCCTGGCCGCCCGCGCCATCAACCGCCTCACGGGCGCCGCGCCCCTTTCGCGCGAGCGCCTGGCGCGCTTCGCGGGCAAGACGGCGCACTTCCGCGTCGGGCCCGCCAGCCTCGCGCTCACCGTGCAGACCACGGGCGAGGTGCTGCCCGCCGTGGGCGAGCCGGCGCCGGACCTGGAGGTGAGGCTGTCGCCCTTCCTCCTGCCGCGCCTGGCCGCGCGCGACGAGGCCGCCTTCCGCGAGGTCGAGACCACGGGCGACCTGGAGTTCGCCGGCGAAGTGGCCTTCCTCGCCCGGCACCTGCAGTGGGATTTCGAGGAGGATCTCTCGAAGCTCGTGGGAGACGCCGCCGCGAGCCGCCTGGCGGGCGCCGCGCGCTCGGCCGCCGCGTGGGGCAAGGACGCCTCCGAGCGCCTGGCCGCCGGCGCCGCCGAGTACTTCACCGAGGAGAAGCCCCTCATCGCCTCGCGCGTAAAGGTGGAGGACTACGTCTCCGGCGTGGCGGCGCTTCGCGACGCCGTCGAGCGCCTCGACAAGCG
>JAKOWJ010000073.1 GCA_029781595.1 Pseudomonadota bacterium
GGTGATGGAGAAGGTCAAGAGCGACGCGACGAAGGCGGCGGCGGCGGTCACGGAGATCGCCTCGGCGCTGTCGGAGCAGTCGAGCGCCTCGACGCAGATCGCGCAGAACGTGGAGCGCATCGCGCAGATGAGCGAGGAGAACAACGCGGCCGTGGGGGCCATGGCCGAGAGCGCGCAGCGCCTGGACGGCCTGGCCGAGCAACTGAAGCAACTGGTGGGGCGTTTCCGCCTCGCCGCGGGCGCCGTGCCCGCCGCTGGAGACTAAGAAAAGCAAGAAAGGCCGGCGGGCCGGAATTTCGCGCCTCGCGCCCCGGGGAAGCCACGCCACCGGGGCGCAAGGCGCAGACGCAGCAGCAGACGGGCGACCGGGCCGCGGGCAGCCAATCCCGCCGAAGGCCGCCGAAGGAGAACGAGCATGGCCAGAAACTGGATCGCCGCCGTCTTCGCGCCGGCCACGATGATCATGAACCGGCTGCGGTTCGGGTGGAAATTCGCCCTGGTGGGACTGGTGGTCCTGGCCGTGGAGGGGTGGCTGCTGGGCGAATTCGTCCTCAAGGTGGACGGCGACCTGGCCCAGGTGCGCCAGGAGCAGGCCGGCCGCGCCGTCCTGCAGCCCCTCAAGCGCGCGATCGAGGCCGTCCAGAAGCACCGCGGCCTCACGCGCGCGCTGCTCACCGGCGACGGAGCGGCGGCCTTCAAGGTGCGCGAGGCGCGCGCCAAGGTCGACGAGGCGTTCGCGGCCCTGGCCGAGGCCGAGGCCCCGCACGCGGCCGCCCTGGGCCTCGCCGGTGCGCTCGAGCCCATGCAGGCCGCCTGGAAGGACCTGGCCGGCGCCGGCACCAAGTACGTGACGCGCGAGAACTTCCGCCTGCACACCGATCTCGTGGCGGCGCTCCTCGCGCACGGCCGCGCCATCGGCTTGGGCTCGGGCCTCACCCTCGACCCCGAGGCCGCCTCGTACTTCGCGGGCGACCTGCTCGTGCAGCGCGTGCTGCCCCTTACCGAGACCATGGGCGTGCTGCGCGCGAGCGCCGCCGCCGCCATCGCGCGCGGCAGCGCCGACGCGGACGACGCCGCCGAGATCCTCTCCTACGCGGGCCAGATCCGCCCGGCGCTGTGGCAGATGCGCGAGTCCGCGCTGCGGGCCGCCGCCGCCGCGCCCGAGGCCATGCAGGCCAAGGTCGCCGCCACGGAAGCGGCCGCGACGACCGTGCTCGCGGAGGTCGACCAGGTGCTCGCGGGCGCCTCCGGCATGAAGCCCGGCGAGTTCTTCGCCTTCGCCACCAAGCC
>JAKOWJ010000095.1 GCA_029781595.1 Pseudomonadota bacterium
TCCTCCTGGTCCGCCATTATCCCGCGCCGCGGGCGGGCGGCGCGATTGACCCCCCGGGCCGGCGCTGGCGACAATCGTGGTCCATGCCTGCCACCCTCGTCCCGCGCGGCCGCCCCCGTGCGGCGCCCCTCCCCCGGAGACGGACTTGACCGACGACCGGCCGTGGCTGCGCTTCTACGGCGCGATCCCGCCGTCGCTGGACTATCCGGAGGTGACGCTCTACGAGGCCCTGGCGGCCTCGGCGCGCCGCCATCCGCAGGCCGTGGCCTGGAGCTTCCTGGGCGCGAGCGCGACCTACGCCCGGCTGCTGGAGGACGTGGACCGCTGCGCGGCAGGCCTCGCCGCCGAGGGCCTGCGCGCCGGCGATCGCTTCCTGGTGTCCCTGCCCACCACGCCGCAGGCGGTGGTGGCGTTCTACGCCGCCCTCCGGCTGGGTGCGGTGCCGGCGATGGTGCATCCGCTGTCCACCGCGGCCGAGCTCACCCACTACCTGGACGCGACCGGCGCCACGCGCGCGATCGTGCTGGACGCCTTCGCCGGCGCGCTCCTCGCCGCGACCCCGCGCCGGCCGCTGGAGCGCATCGTCGTCGCGCGCATCCCCGACTGCCTGCCCGCGTGGAAGCGGCTCGCGTTCGCGCTCACCAAGGGCCGTGCCATCGCGCCGCTGCCCCCGGACCCCCGGCTTCGCCCGTGGCGCGCGCTCCTCGCCGCGTCGGCGCCGGCCCGCGAGCCGCCCGCCGGCACCACGGACGACCCGGCCGCCATCCTCTTCTCGGGGGGCACCACGGGCCTGCCCAAGGGCATCGTGCTCACCCACCGCAACTTCATCGCCGAGGGCCTGCAGGCCGCCACGTGGTGCGGCATGGGTGCGGGCGACGCCATCCTCGCGGTGCTGCCCGTCTTCCACGGCTTCGGGCTGGGCGTGTGCGTGAACGCGGCGCTGATGGGCGGCGGGCGCACCGTCCTCGTGCCGCAGTTCAGCGCGGCGGTCGTCGCCCGGCTGCTGCCGCGCGAGCGCCCGGCGGTGCTGGTGGGCGTGCCCACGCTCTTCGACGCCCTGGCCCGGGACCCTTCGCTCGAGGGCGCGGACCTCTCCTGCCTCAAGGCCTGCTTCTGCGGAGCCGACACGCTCCCGCGCGAGGTGAAGGAGCGCTTCGAGGCGCGCGTGGCGGCCGGCGGCGGGCGCGTGAAGCTCCTCGAGGGCTACGGCCTCACCGAGGCCGTGACCGGGATCATGGCGATGCCGCTCGCGGAGTACCGCGAGGGCTCCATCGGCATCCCCTTCCCGGACATGCGCGCGAAGATCGTGCGGCCGGGCACCACCGAGGCCGTCCCGGCCGGCGAGGAGGGCGAGATCTGCGTGGCGGGGCCGGCGGTGATGCGCGGCTACCTCGACGACGAGGCGGCCACGGCCGAGGCCCTGCGCCGGCACGCCGACGGGCGCACCTGGCTGCACACCGGCGACCTGGGGCGCATGGACGCCGACGGCTTCGCGTACTTCTCGGTGCGCCTGAAGCGCATGATCAAGTCCTCGGGCTTCAACGTGTACCCGGCGCAGGTCGAGGCGGTGCTGCGCGGGCACCCGGCGGTGGCCGAGGCCTGCGTGATCGGCGTGCCCGACCCGGCGCAGATCGAGCGCGTGAAGGCCTGCGTGGTGCCGCGCGAGCCCGCGGCCGCGGGCCCGGCGCTCGAGGCGGCGCTCATCGCCCACTGCCGCGAGCGGCTCATCAAGTGGTCCTGCCCGCGCGAGGTGGAGTTCGTCGACGCGCTGCCGCTCACGCGCGTGGGCAAGATCGACTACCGGGCGCTCGTGCAGCGGCACGCCGCGCGCGAGCGCGCGAAAGGAAGCCCCTGACATGACCGACTCCCCCTCCCCGGCGCACGGCGGCGAGCGCGTCGCCGCCGCCCTCGAGGCCCACGGCGTGAAGTTCCTGTTCACGCTCTGCGGCGGCCACATCTCGCCCATCCTGGTGGCGGCGCGGCACCGCGGCATCCGCATCGTCGACACGCGCGACGAGGTCACGGCCGTGTTCGCCGCCGACGCGGTGGCGCGCCTGACGGGCCAGCCGGGCGTGGCCGCGGTGACCGCCGGGCCCGGGCTCACGAACACGATCACCGCGCTCAAGAACGCGCAGCTCGCGCAGTCGCCGCTGGTGCTGCTGGGCGGGGCCGCGCCCACGGCGCTGCAGGGCCGCGGCGCGCTGCAGGACATCGACCAGAAGCCCCTCGTGGCCCCGCACGTGAAGCTCGTGCGCCAGGTGCGCCGAGTGACGGACCTGGGCCCGGCGGTGGAGGAGGCCCTGGCCGTCTCGCGCGAGGGCGTGCCGGGGCCGACCTTCGTCGAGTGCCCGGTGGACCTGCTCTACGAGGAGCGGCTCATCCGCGGCTGGTACGCGGACGCCGCGGGCAAGGGCACGGGGCTCGGGGACCGCGTGCTGCGCTGGTACCTCGCGCGCCACGCGGCACGCCTCTTCGCGGGCGCGGCCTCGCCCTACCAGCCGGTGGCGCGCGCGGTGCCCGTGCCGCTCGCGTCCGACGCGGCGGTGGCGCGCGCCGCGCAGGCCCTCGCGCGCGCCGAGCGCCCGCTGCTGGTGCTGGGCAGCCAGGCGCTGGTGGAGGCGGGGCAGGCGGGCGCCGTCGCGCAGGCCGTGGAGGCCATGGGCATTCCCGCCTACCTGTCGGGCATGGCGCGCGGTCTCCTGGGCCGCGAGAGCGCGCTGCAGATGCGCCACGCGCGGCGCAACGCGCTGCGCGAGTCGGACTGCGTGCTGCTCGCCGGGGTGCCGTGCGACTTCCGCCTCGACTACGGCAAGCACGTGCGGCGCTCGGCCACGCTGGTCGCGGCCAACCGCAGCCGCCGCGACGCGCGCCTGAACCGGCGCCCCTCGATCGAGGCGCTGGGCGACGCGGGCCGCTTCCTCGTGTCGCTCTCCCAGCGACTGGGCGCGGGGGGGCGCCGCGATCCGTGGCTCGAGACGCTTCGCGCGCGCGACGCCGCGCGCGAGGCGCAGATCGACGAGCAGGCGCGCGGCGCGGGCGAGCACGTCAACCCCGTCGCGTTCTTCCGCGCGCTGGAGCGCGCCGCGGGCGAGGAGGCGGTGTTCGTGGCCGACGGCGGCGACTTCGTGGCCACGGCCTCCTACATCCTGCACCCGCGCGGGCCCCTGGCCTGGCTCGACCCGGGGGCCTTCGGCACGCTGGGCGTGGGCGCGGGCTTCGCGATCGGCGCGGCGCTCGCCCGCCCGCGCGCCGAGGTCTGGCTGCTGTGGGGCGACGGGGCGAGCGGCTACGGCCTCGCGGAGTTCGACACGCTCGTGCGCCACGGCATCCCGGTCATCGCGGTGGTGGGCAACGACGCCTGCTGGACGCAGATCGCGCGCGAGCAGGTGAAGATGCTGGGCGACCCCGTGGGCACCGAGCTCGCGCGCACCGCCTACCACGAGGTGGCGCGCGGCTTCGGCGCGGAGGCGGTGGAGATCCGCACCGACGCGCAGGTCGGCCCGGGCCTCGCGGAGGCCAGGCGCCTGGCGGCCGCCGGACGGCCGGTGCTGGTGAACGTGTGGCTGGACCGCACGGACTTCCGCGAGGGCTCGCTCTCGATGTAGGGCGGCCTTGACCCTCCGGGCGAGGGGCGTAGAGTGGGACGCACAGGCCACCCGCGGGCCTGCGGCCCGCCGGCCTGTCACGACACGATGCCAACGCGACAGGAGGAACCGCCATGAACCCGAACCTCGCGGCCGTGCTCGCCCTCGAGCAGCCCTTCTTCCGTGATTTCGGCGCGCAGGACGCGCAGAGCCTCGCGGCCCTGGCCCGCCCCGTGCGCTTCGCCCCCGGCGAGATCGTCTTCCGCGAGGGAGAGGGGTGCGACGACTTCTACCTGCTGGTCTCCGGCCGGCTGCTGCTGGAGATCACGCCGCCCAGCGGCGCGTTCCCGGTCGACACGGTGGGCCCCGGCGAGGAGTTCGGCTGGACGGCCGTGCTGGCCGGCCAGGACCGGGTGCTGCAGGCGCGGGCGCTCGAGGAGTGCCGCGCGCTCGCGTTCGAGGGGCAGGCGCTGCGGGCGCTGTGCGAGGCGAATCCCGCCTTCGGCTACCACTTCATGCGCCGGCTGCTGGGCGCCTCGGTGGACCGGCTGGAGGCCGTGCGCCTGCAGCTCACCGACGCGCACTGGCCGGTCGCCCACCGCGCCGGCGCCTGAGCGCCTATGCGGGGCAGGCCCGCGCGAGCTGCCACGCGCCCGTGAGCAGGTAGAAGGTCCCGAGCGTCATCACCGTCCGGCGCGTCCACTGCCGGAAGGAGGCGTCCGTGAGCCGTTCCAGCACCCGCCGCGAGAGCGTGGTGCCGACGACGGCCAGCACGACCATGGCCGCGCCCAGCCGCCAGTCGACGCTTCCGCGCGAGGCCGCGCCCACGAGCGCGCCGAAGTAGGCGATCTTCACCACGTGGCCCAGGCTCTGGATGGCGGCCTTGGTGGCCACCACCGAGCGCCGGTCCATGGCCGAGCGCACGAAGAAGATGTCGAGCAGCGGCCCCGAGACGCCCGCCACGAGCGAGGTGCAGTTGCACACGAAGCCGCAGGCGAGGGGATGGCCGCGCTTCTGCACGTCCAGCGCCAGCTCGCGGGGCAGGGCGAGGGCCACCCAGGGCGTGAGGCCGAGCACCACCAGGGCCACGGGCTTGGGCACCACGAGCTGGAGGACGACGAAGAGCGCGAGCGCCAGGGCCGTCCCCCAGGCGTTGCCGCGGAAGACGCGCCAGTCGATGGCGCGGCGCCACAGGATGGCCCGCCAGCCGTTGGAGGCGAGCTGCGTCACGCCGTGCAGCACCATCGCCTCGGGCACCGTGAGGAAGGCGAGCAGCACGCCCATGAAGATCATGCCGCCGGCCATGCCCAGGATGCCCGAGATGAACGAGGTCACGAGGGCGGAGACGGCCAGGACGGCCAGGACGAGGGCGGAGGGCATGGGGGCGGGCGGGGAGCGAAGGCCGCCATCCTGCCCGCGCCGCCCCCGCCCGGCAAGCCGGGCGCGCGCGGCCGCGCTTGGTATGATTCGCCGCCATGCCCGGTGCCCCGCTCGTCGACGAGGAACTGGCCGGATTCCTGCAGTCCGGCGTGTCCGTGCACGCGGCCTCGCGCGGCGCGACGCTCGTGCCGTGCCTCGTGCGCGGCATCGGCTGCCGCGTCTCGCCCGACCGCCGGCGCGTGACCATCCTGCTCCTGCGCCCGCAGTGCGGGCCGATGCTCGCGGACTTCGCGGACAACGGCCACATCGCCTTCGTCGCGAGCCGGCCCAGCACGCACCGCACCGTCCAGCTCAAGGGCACGGACGCCGAGGCCCACGCGCCGGCGCCGGGCGACCGCGCGCTCGTGAAGGCCCAGCACGAGGCCTTCGTCGAGGACGTGTCGCGCTACGGCTACGACCCGGGCCTGCCGCGCACGCTGCTGGGCGGCGACTGGGAGGACGTGGTGGCCGTGACGTTCACGCCCACCGCCGCCTTCGTGCAGACGCCGGGCCCCGGCGCCGGCGCCCCGCTGGAGGGCGGGCGGTGAGGGCGCTCACCCTCGACGCGATCCGCGAGGGGCTGGAGGGCGACTTCCCCGCCACCATGGCCACCTGCGCCGCCGACGGCACGCCCAACTGCGCCTACCTCTCGCAGGTGGAGTACGTGGACCCGGCGCACGTCGCCCTGTCCTGGCAGTTCTTCAACAAGACGCGCCGCAACGTGCTGGAGAACCCCGTGGCGTGCCTGAACGTGGTGGACCCGCGCACCATCGCCCGCTACCGGCTGGTCATCCGGTACCTGCGCACCGAGACGGCGGGGCCGCTCTTCGAGCGCATGAAGGCGCGCCTGGCGGGCATCGCCTCGCACACGGGCATGACCGGGGTGTTCCGCCTGCAGGGCTCGGACGTCTACCGCGTGGAGTCCATCGAGCGCCTGCCCGGGCCCGTGCTGCCGCCGCCACCCGAGCGCCGGAGCCTGCTCGCCGCGGTGCGCGCCTGCGCGCAGCGCATCGGCGCGGTGGCCGACCTGCAGGCGCTGCTGGACACGGCCCTCGCGTGCATCGCCGAGAACTTCTCCGTGGAGCACGCGCTCATCCTGCTGCGCGACCCGGCGGGCGGGCGGCTGTACACCGTGGCGAGCCGCGGGTATCCGGATTCGGGCGTCGGCTCGGAGATCCCGCTAGGACACGGCGTCATCGGCGTGGCCGCGCGCGAGCGCACGCCCATCCGCATCGGCTTCGCGCAGGCCGAGTACGCCTACGGCCGCGCCGTGCGCGAGAGCGCGCTGCGCGAGGGCATCGCCCTGGAGACCGAGATCCCGCTGCCGGGCCTCGCGGACTCGCGCAGCCAGCTCGCCGTGCCCATCGAGGCCTTCGGCGAGCTGCTGGGCGCGCTCTTCGTGGAGGCCGCGGAGGACCTGCGCTTCGGCTACGACGACGAGGACGCGCTGGTGGCCGTGGCCGGGCAGCTGGGCACCTCGCTGCACGTGCTGCAGGCCGCGGCCGAGGCCGAGGAGGCCCCGGCGCCCGCGGCGGCCGGGCGCGCGCCCGTCGCCGGCCCGCCCATCGTGGTGCGCCACTTCCGCGAGAACGACTCGGTCTTCCTGGGCGGCGACTACCTCATCAAGGGCGTGGCGGGGAACATCTTCCACGTCCTCGTCTCGGACTTCCTCGCCGGCGGGCGCACGGAGTTCTCCAACCGCGAGCTGCGGCTGGACCCGCGCGTGCGCCTGCCGGACCTGAGCGACAACCTCGAGGCGCGCCTGCTGCTGCTCTCGCGGCGCCTGGCCGAGCGCGACGCCGGCGTGCGCATCGAGAAGTCCGGGCGCGGGCGCTTCCGGCTGGCGCTCTCGCGCCCCGTGGAGGTGGTGGAGGTCGGCTAGCGCCGCGGGTCCCGCGGCGGGACCCGCGACCCGCCCGCCGCCTACGCGGCGATCGCCTCGTCGGGCGGGAGCGCGTCCGCGAGCCTTCGCCAGTCGGCGGAGCGCAGGCGCTCGCGGGCGATGGCCAGGGCGTCGAGGTACACGCCGCGCGGCGCGCCGGCGCGAAGCCCCGCGAGCTGGGCCACGCGCTCGGGGTGCGATTGCGCGGGCAGCATCCATCGCAGGAACCGCCCCATCATGGCCGGCGGGATCTCGCCCACGAGCCGCGCGAGGAGGGCGCGCAGCTCCTCGTCCGTGTAGGCGGCCTGCAGCGCGGGCGTGTGCACGCGCTCCTCGTGCTCCATGTGCAGGAAGTTCTCCGCGGCCCAGCGCGCGAGGCCGAGGTAGAGCTCGCGCGCCCGCTCGTGGCGGGCGGGGCCCCGGCTCGAGCGCAGCGCCGCCATGGCGCGGCGCAGCGCGGCGAACTCGCCGGCGTGGCCCGCGTGCTCGAGCGCGGCGCGCGCGCTCGTGCCCGGGCAGCGCGCGTCGAGCGCCGGGTGCAGGTGGCGGTCCTCGCTCGCGAGGTGCTTCTCGCAGAGCGCAAGGCCCTCCTCGAGGCGGGCGAGCGTGTCGTCCGCCTCGGCCGCGTCGTCGGGGTCGAGGCGGCCGGCGTCGGCCACCATCTCGCCCATGAGCGCGCGCAGCGCCTTGTGGATGCCGGTGTACAGGTCCTGGCGGGCGGCGGCGCTCACCGGGCACCCTCCTTCGGCGGCGCGGGAAAGGCGATCACGGGTCCGCGCGCGGCCAGGCCCGGCGGCACGTAGGCGGGCACGGCCTCGCCGGCGGGGCCCAGGGCGCGCACGAAGCGGTGGAGCGAGCGCAGGTCCGCCTCGTCCATGTCGCGCAGCGCGAACCAGGGCATGGGCGGGCGGTACTGGGCCGTGCGGGCGAGGCGCACCCACTCGTCCTCGGACAGGCGCGTCATCGCGAGGCGCAGGTTGGCGGGGTAGGTGGTGCCCCACGGGCCCTGCCAGCCGACGCGGTCGCCGACGAGCCAGTCCTTCTCGGCGACGCGCCCGCCGCTCTGCGCGTAGCCGGGCGTGTGGCAGTCGTTGCAGCCGGCGATGCGGGCGAGGTAGCGCCCGCGCTCGACGGAGATGGCGGGGCCCTCGGGGCTGCGGGCGGCGGCGTGCCAGGCGGTGGCGGCCGTGGCGAGGAAGACGAAGGCGGCGGCCAGGGGCGCCGTCCGGTGGATCCAGCTTCGCATTGCGGTCTCCGGGTCGTGGGGAAGTGCCGCCACTCTAGGAGAGCCGCCGGTCGCCCGCCGGTAAGAATTCCTTGCGCGAACCCTAAAAAGTCCCTATCGGCGTCACGGTCCGTAACACGCGCTAGGCGAGCGCGACGGCGCCGATCGCCGCCAGCCGGTCGATCTCCGCGCCGGCGTAGCCCAGGCCGGCCAGGACCTCGCGCGTGTGCTGGCCCAGCACGGGGGCGGCGCGCGTGACGGCGCAGGGCGTGTCGGAGAACTTCACGGGCATGCCGAGCGCCTTCGTGCGCCCGGCCACGGGGTGGTCGACCTCCACCACCATGTCGCGCGCGGCCACCTGCGGGTCCGCGAGCATGTCGCCGATGCGGTTGATGGGGCCCACGGGCACGCCGGCGGCCTCGAGCTCGCGGATCCATTCGGCCGAGGGCCGGGTCTTCATGCGCTCGGCGATGAGCGGCGTGAGCTCCGCCAGGTGCTTCATGCGCTCGCCGTTGGTGGCGAAGCGCGGGTCGGTGACCAGATCCTCGCGGCCGATGGCCCGGGCGATGCGCTCCCAGTTGGCCTGGTTGGCGCCGCCGACGTTGATCCAGCCGTCGGCGGTGGGGAAGGCCTGGTAGGGCGCGGTGAGGATGTGCGCCGAGCCGGTGGGGCCGGGGTTCTCGCCGGTGGCGAACCAGATGGCGCTCTGCCAGTAGGTCTGGGCGATGGCCGCCTCCATGAGCGAGGTGTCGACCATCTGCCCGCGGCCCGTGGCGTGGCGCGCGTGCAGCGCGGAGACGATGCCCAGCGCGGCGAAGATGCCGGCGTTGATGTCGGCGATGGGCGATCCGGACTTCACGGGCGCGCCGCCGGGCTCGCCGGTGATCGACATGAGGCCGGAGAAGCCCTGGGCGATGAGGTCGAAGCCGCCCTTGTCCGCGTAGGGCCCCGTGCGGCCGTAGCCGGAGACCACGCAGTAGACCAGGCGGGGGTTGATCGCCTGCAGCACATCCCAGCCCAGGCCCAGCTTCTCGAGCGTGCCCTTGCGGTAGTTCTCGGTGACCACGTCGGCGCCGGCCAGCAGGCGCTTGACCACCTCGAGGCCCTCCGGGGTCTTGAGGTTCACGGCGATGCCGCGCTTGTTGCGGTTGAGCATCATGAAGGCGGCCGACTCGCCGCGGATCGCGGGGCGCGAGTACGAGCGCGTGTCGTCGCCGCCGGGCAGCTTCTCGACCTTGATCACGTCGGCGCCCATGTCGGCGAGCAGCATGCCGCAGGTGGGGCCGGCCATGATCTGGGCCAGCTCGATGACTCGAATGCCTTTCAGGGGTCCGGACATGGGGGTGGCGAGGGGGAGTTATTCAGGCCAAAGGCGAGGACACGGATGAACACGGATGAACACGGATATCTCTCTGCTTCTTGGAACCGATGTGCAAGCCCGGGCGGCGTCGAATTCCCGTGCAGGGCGCATCCAGCCCATGAACTCATCCGTGTTCATCCGTGTCCTCGCCCTTGGGTCGCATCACTCCCTACCGCCCCTTGAACTCGGGCTTCGACTTCGCGAGGAAGGCCTGGCGCCCGATCCGGAAATCCTCGGTGCCGTAGCAGGCGTAGCCCTCCTCGATGTCCTCCGGCGAGAGCGGGCGCGGGTCGCGGAAGCGGCGCGCGAACTTCTTGTGCCAGCGCGCCACCAGCGGCGCCCCGTCGGCGATGCGGCGGGCCGTCGCCTTCGCCTCCGCCTCCACCTCGGCGTCGGGCACCACGCGCGTGACCAGGCCCTTGTCCTTCGCCTCGCGGGCGTCGAACACCCGCCCCTCGAGCAGGATCTCGAGGGCCACCGCCTCGCCGGCCAGGCGGATGAGGGCGCCGATCTCCGAGTAGGCCATCACCAGGCCCAGCCTGTTGATGGGCACGCCGAAGCGGCTGGACTCCCCGCAGATGCGCAGGTCCGCCAGGCCCGCGATCTCCAGGCCCCCGCCCACGCAGATGCCGTGGATCTGCGCGACCACCGGGTGGCGGCAGCCGCCGATGGCCTCGATGGTGCGCGTCATCACCTGGCCGTAGGCGCGGGCCTGCTCGACGTTGCTGCGCTCCTTGTCGAACTCGCCGATGTCGTTGCCGGGCGCGAAGGCCTTCTCGCCGGCGCCGCGCAGCAGGATGCAGCGCACCGAGTCGTCGGCGTCCAGCTCGAGGAACACGTCGCCCAGGCGCCGCCACATCGACTTGGTGAGGGCGTTGAGCTTCTCGGGGCGGTTCAGGACCACGGTGGCGACGTCGCCGTCGCGTTGCACGAGGATGGTGTCGGTCATGGCTATCGGTAGAAGAGGTCCACCAGCCCCATCGTCACGACGGGCACGTAGGTGACCATCAGGAGCGTGAAGACCAGCATGGCGATGAACGGGAGGTTGGCCTTGGTCACGTCCCAGACGCTCTCCTTCGCGATGGAGCACGTGAGCAGGAGCACGCTCGCCACGGGGGGCGTCTGCTGGCCGATGGCGAGGTTGAGCGTGACCATCACGCCGAAGTGGACCGGGTCGATCCCCGCGGCGGTCACCGCCGGCATCACGATCGGCACCACCAGGATGATCGCCGCCGCCGAGTGCAGGAACATGCCGATGACCAGGAAGAAGACGTTCATGATCGCGAGGATCGCCCACTTCTCGCGCGTGATCGAGAGCATGCCTTCCGCGATGCGCTGCGGCAGCTGCACCTCCGTGAGGTACAGGCCCAGGAGGGCCGAGGCGGCCACCAGCAGCATCACGGTCCCCGTCTGCACGGTGCCGTCGATGATCGCCTCGCGCAGCTTCTTCCAGTCGAGCTCGCGGTAGACGAGGCCCCCGACGAGCAGCGAGGCGACCACGGCCAGGGCCGCGCCTTCCGTCGCGGTGACGATGCCGCCGAAGATCCCGCCCAGGATGATGACGGGCAGGGTGAGCGCCCAGAACGCGTGCTTGAAGGCGCGCCAGAGCGCTCCCCACGCGAAGAGCTGCTCCACCGGCCAGTTGTTGCGCACGGCATACCAGTAGCACAGCCCCATGAAGCCGCCGGAAGTGATCAGCCCCGGGATGATGCCCGCCACGAACATCTGCACCACCGAGGTGCCCGCCATCACCGCGTAGAGGATCATCGGGATGGACGGCGGGATGATGATCGCGAGCGTGGCCGTGGACGAGGTGACCGCCGCCGTGAAGGGGCCCGGGTACCCGCGCGCCTTCATGGCCGGCATGATGATGGAGGCCGTGGCGGCCACCCCCGCGACGGCCGAGCCCGAGATCTCCGCGAAGAACATGTGGCTCAGCACGTTCACCTGGGCGAGGCCGCCCCGCACCCAGCCGACGACCGCCTGGCAGAAGTCGATCAGCCGGTGCGAGATCCCCGTGGTGTTCATGATCGCGGCCGCGAGGATGAAGAGCGGGATCGCGATGAGCGGGAAGCTGGTCGCGCCCTGGTAGAGGGCGATCGCCACGTTGGGCAGGCTTCCCGTGCCCTGGGTCGCGAGCATGGCCACCACCGACGCGATGCAGAGCGACACCGCGATCGGGACGTCGATGAGCACGAGCGCGAGCACGCACAGCAGGATGAGGAAGCCGCTCATGCGGCCTCCTGCGCGTGACCGGCGCCGGCGCGCGCCTTGCGCAGCACCTCGGGGAACACCAGCGCCTGGCCCACCACGAACAGGACGGAGCTCACGGGGATCACGGAGTTCGCCCACGCCACCGGGATCTCCGGCAGCGACACGAGGTAGTCGGTGGAGAGGATCCCGAGGATCGAGAAGCCGACCCACGCGAGCAGCACGAAGAAGGCCATCGTGCACAGCTGCGCCACGGCGGCCGCGACCACGCGGGGGCCCGGCGGCAGCATGCGCACGATCTCGGGCACGCCCATGTGCGCGTGCTTGAGGACCGCCAGCGCCGAGCCGTAGAACGTCACCCAGGCGAGCAGGATCGTGGCCACCTCGTCATACCAGACCAGGGAGTGGCCCGTGTAGCGGAAGACCACGCCCACCGTGACCTCCACGGCGAGCGCGGTCATGAGCGCGATGCAGATCCCCTCCAGGAACCGCTCGTATCCCCGGCGGAACGACCGGAAGCTCATCGGCTACTTGCCGAGGGCGATGGCGCGGTCGATGATCTCCTTGGACCCGGCGACCTCCTTCGCGAACTCGTCGTACACCGGCTTGGAGGCGGCGATGAAGGCCTCCTTGTTGGGCACGTTGGACTTCACCCCGGCGGCCACGATCTTGTCCAGGAGCTCCTTGTCGGCCTTCTCGGCGGTCTGGTAGACGAACGCCTGCGTCTGCTTCGCGGTGTCCTCGAGGACCTTTCGCACGTCCGGGGGGAGCGAGCCCCACTTCTTCGCGCCGACGGTCACGTAGGCCGGCGTGTACACGTGGCCGGTGAGGGAGATGTACTTCTGCACCTCCTGGAACTTGGCGCTGTAGATCTGCGTGAACGGGTTCTCCTGGCCGTCCATCACGCCCGTCTGCAGCGCGGTGAACACCTCGGAGAACTTCATCGGGCTGGGGTTGGCCCCGTAGGCCTGGAACATCTTCACGCGCCACTTGCCGTTGGGCACGCGCAGCTTGATGCCCTTCAGGTCCTCGGGCGTGACGATGGGCCGCTTGTTGTTGGTGATGTGGCGGTAGCCGTTCTCCCAGACGGCGATGACCTTCAGGCCCTTCTTCTCGGCCGCCGGCTCGATCTTCGACCAGAAGAGCTCCTTCTCGATGCGCCCCATGTGGGCGCGGTCCTTCACCAGGTAGGGCATCTCGAAGATGCCGAAGAGGTCCGCCTCCGAGCTCATCACGGTGGAGGGCAGGGCCATGTCCACCGTGCCCAGCTTGAGCTTCTGCAGCAGCTCCTTGTCGCCGCCGAGCTGGCTGGAGCCGTACACGACGACCTTGGCCTTGCCGCCGAGCTTCTCGTTGGCGCGGCGGGCGAACTCCTCGGCGGACTGCGCGAACAGCGAGCCGGGCTCGCCGACGTGGCCGAACTTGATCTCGATCTGCGCGGTCGCGGGGACGGCGACCGCGGCCAGGCACGCGGCGAGCGCGCCCAGCAGGGTGCGGGTGTTCATGGGCTTCTCCTCGTTGGTTTCTTGGGACCGGCGCCTGCCTCCGGCGACCGGCTGCCCAAGTCTAGGCACATCGCCGGGCCCGAGTCGATGACCGGGGGCGGGTTTCCCGCGGCGGGGCCGGGTGCCCCGGGGGGCATCCCGGGCGTCACGGTGTAACGGACACCGTTACCGGCGCGGGGGTACCCCTGCGGCCGTTGACCCAAGTCAAGAACGGGGCCGGGCGCCGGCGCACAGTCGCACGCAGCATCCGACACCCGATCCGATTCCGGGAGACCGATCCATGTCCGACACCTTCTATGACGTGCTCCGCCGCCAGGGCATCTCGCGGCGCAGCTTCCTGAAATTCTGCAGCCTCACCACGGCCTCGCTGGGGCTTTCGCCCACCGTGGCGCCCCAGATCGCCCACGCGCTGGAGACCAAGCCGCGCACGCCGGTGATCTGGATCGAGGGCCTGGAGTGCACCTGCTGCAGCGAGTCCTTCATCCGCTCGGCGCACCCGCTGGCCAAGGACGCGGTGCTCTCGCTCCTGTCGCTCGACTACCACATGACGCTCGCGGCCGCGGCCGGCGAGCAGCTGCACGAGAACGCCCTGCACACGATCGAGAAGTACAAGGGCAACTACATCCTCGCCATCGAGGGCAACCCGCCCCTCAACGAGGACGGGATGTACTGCATCTACTACGGCAAGCCCTTCGTGGAGGCCGTCAAGCACTACGCCAAGGACGCCAAGGCGGTGATCGCCTGGGGCTCCTGCGCCTCCTGGGGCTGCGTGCAGGCCGCCAAGCCCAACCCCACCAACGCGGTGCCCATCGACAAGGTCATCACCGACAAGCCCATCATCAAGGTGCCGGGCTGCCCGCCCATCGCCGAGGTGATGTCGGCCATCGTGACCTACGTGCTCACCTTCGACCGCCTGCCCGAGCTCGACCGCCAGGGCCGCCCGAAGATGTTCTACAGCCAGCGCATCCACGACAAGTGCTACCGCCGGCCGCACTTCGACGCCGGCCAGTTCGTCGAGAAGTGGGACGACGAGGGCGCCCGCGCGGGCCTGTGCCTGTACAAGATGGGCTGCAAGGGCCCGACCACCTACAACGCCTGCTCCACGACGCGCTGGAACGAGGGCGTGTCCTTCCCGATCCAGTCGGGCCACGGGTGCATCGGCTGCTCCGAGGACGGGTTCTGGGACAAGGGCTCCTTCTACGACCGCCTCACGACGATCCCGGCCTTCGGGATCGAGGCGAACGCGGACAAGGTGGGCGCGGTGGCCGCCGGCGTGGTCGGCGCCGCGGTCGTGGCCCACGCCGCGGTGACCGCCATCAAGAAGGCTTCGGAGAAGGGCTCCGGCGCGAAAGTTGAGGAGAAGTGACCATGTCCGTCATCGAAACCCAAGGCTTCAAGCTCGACAACAGCGGCAAGCGGGTCGTGGTCGACCCGATCTGCCGCATCGAGGGGCACCTGCGCATCGAGTGCAACGTCGACGCGAAGGGCAAGATCACGAACGCGGTGTCCACCGGCACGATGTGGCGGGGCCTGGAGGTCATCCTCAAGGGCCGCGACCCGCGCGACGCGTGGGCCTTCACCGAGCGCATCTGCGGGGTGTGCACCGGCGTGCACGCGCTCGCCTCCGTGCGCAGCGTCGAGGACGCGCTGGGGATCGCCATCCCCGACACGGCCAACATCATCCGCAACCTGATGCACGCCACGCTCTACGCGCAGGACCACCTGGTGCACTTCTACCACCTGCACGCGCTGGACTGGGTGGACGTGGTCTCGGCCCTCAAGGCCGACCCGAAGAAGACCAGCGAGCTCGCGCAGTCGATCTCCGGCTGGCCGAATTCCTCGCCGGGGTACTTCCGCGACCTCGCGGTGCGCCTGACCAAGTTCGTCGAGAGCGGCCAGCTCGGGCCCTTCCGCAACGGCTACTGGGGCCACCCCGACTACAAGCTGCCGCCCGAGGCCAACCTCATGGCGGTGGCCCACTACCTCGAGGCGCTGGACTTCCAGAAGG
The DNA here is from genome assembly GCA_029781595.1 of Pseudomonadota bacterium. Classification (GTDB taxonomy): domain Bacteria; phylum Pseudomonadota; class Gammaproteobacteria; order Burkholderiales; family Usitatibacteraceae; genus FEB-7. The sequence continues at coordinate 15,195 of JAKOWJ010000095.1, forward strand.
AGATCGTGAAGATCCAGACGATCTTCGGCGGCAAGAACCCGCACCCGAACTGGCTGGTGGGCGGCGTGCCGTGCTCGATCAACGTCGACCGCGCGGGCGCGGTGGGCGCGATCAACATGGAACGCCTGAACATGGTCGGCAAGATCATCGACGACACGATCGACTTCATCGACAACGTCTACATCCCCGACCTGCTGGCCATCGCCTCGTTCTACAAGCACTGGGGCGCCATCGGCAACGGCCTGGCGAGCACGAACCTGCTCTCCTACGGCGAGTTCCCGGACATCGCCAACGACCAGTCCAACAAGTCGCTGCTCATGCCGCGCGGCGCGATCCTCGCCGGCGACCTGAAGAACATCCACGCGGTGGACCTGAAGGACCCGGCGCAGATCCAGGAGTTCGTCGCGCACTCCTGGTACAAGTACGCCGACGAGACCAAGGGCCTGCACCCCTGGGACGGCGTCACCGAGCCGCACTTCGAGCTGGGCAAGGGCACCAAGGGCTCGAAGACGGACATCCGGGAGATCGACGAGTCCGCCAAGTACTCGTGGGTGAAGAGCCCGCGCTTCAAGGGCCAGCCCGTCGAGGTGGGCCCGCTCGCCCGCTACGTGATCGGTTACGCCATGGGCAACCCCGAGTTCAAGGAGCCCGTGGACATGGTGCTCAGGAAGCTCGACGTGCCGCTGCCGGCGATCTTCTCGACACTGGGCCGCACCGCGGCGCGGGGCCTGGAGGCCTCCTGGGCCGCGCACAAGATGAAGTACTTCTACGGCAAGCTCATGGCCAACATCAAGGCCGGCAAGCTCGACACCGCCAACGTGGACAAGTGGGAGCCCGCCACCTGGGACAAGGAGGCCAAGGGCGCCGGCTTCTGCGAGGCCCCGCGCGGCGCGCTGGGCCACTGGATCCGCATCAAGGACACGAAGATCGCGAACTACCAGTGCATCGTGCCGACGACCTGGAACGCCGGTCCCCGCGACCACAAGAACCAGATCGGCGCCTACGAGGCCAGCCTCATGAACACGCCGATGGCCAAGCCCGAGCACCCGCTCGAGATCCTGCGCACCATCCACAGCTTCGACCCGTGCCTCGCCTGCGCGAGCCACGTGATCTCGCCGGACGGCCAGGAGCTCGCCCAGGTGCAGGTGCGCTAGGCGCGGACGGGAGAACGCCATGTCGACGACCATGGAAGGCCGGGACCTCAAGTTCCCGGTGTACGTGTGGGAAGCGCCGGTGCGCCTGTGGCACTGGACGATGGCGCTGGCGATGCTCGTGCTGTGGGGAACGGGGTACTTCATCGGCTCCCCGCTGCCCTCGGTGCCCGGCGAGGCGAGCGAGAGCTACCTCATGGGCTACATCCGGTTCGCGCACTTCGCGGCGGGATACATCTTCGCCGTGGCCTTCCTGCTGCGCGTGTACTGGGCGATCGTGGGCAACCGGCACGCCCGCGAGATCTTCCTCGTGCCGCTGTACATGCTGCGGCCGGCGTGGTGGCGGTCCTTCTTCCGGGTGGTGGCGCACTACCTCTTCATCCGCCCGAGGAACGACTGGCACCAGGGCCACAACCAGCTCGCCATGGCCGCGATGTTCGGGATGTACGTCCTGGGCGCCGTGTTCATGATCGTCACGGGCTTCGCGCTCTACGGCGAGGGCACGCTGGCGGGCAGCTGGGCCAACCGGTACTTCACCTCCTGGGTGCTGCCGCTGCTGGGGCAGAGCCAGGCCGTGCACACCTGGCACCACCTGTGCGCCTGGTACCTCTTCTGGTTCACCATCGTGCACCTGTACTTCGTGATCCGCGAGGACATCACCTCCGGCCTCACGGTGGTCTCGAGCATGATCAGCGGCTGGCGCGACATCAAGAACTAGCGCGATGGACCGCTCGGGCACGACGCAACTGGGAGGAGGCGCCATGACGGGAGAACGTCCCGGCCGGGCGCGCGTGAAACCGGCGGGACGGCCGCGCTCCCGGCGCGAGCCGGTGCACCCCGGGTATTTCCTGGACACGCGCTACCTGAAGCCGCTCAAGCTCACGCAGCTCGCGCTCGCCGACGCGCTGGGGATCTCCCGGCGCCGGGTGAACGAGCTGATCCGCGGCAAGCGGGGCGTCACGCCCGACACCGCGGTGCGCCTGGCGGCGTACTTCCGCACCGAGCCGGAGTTCTGGATGCAGCTGCAGATCGCCTGGGACGTGCACCAGGCGATGAAGTCGCTGGGAAGATAGGGCATCAGGGAGGCAGGGGCCGCCCGGCCGATGCCCGGTTGACTGCCGTCAAAGGCGCCCTGCGCCATCGCGCGATGATTCTCCCCGTTTGTAACCGCGAAAGTTACAGGTCGGGGGGACCGGGTGACGATCGACACGCTGGTGCTGGGCATCGGCAACATCCTGTGGGCGGACGAGGGCTTCGGCGTGCGCGCGGTCGCGGCCCTGAACGAGCGCTGGCGCTTCCCGGAGGGCGTCGCCCTCGTCGACGGCGGCACGCAGGGGCTCTACCTGCTGCCGCTGGTCCAGTCGGCGCGCCGCATCCTCGTCTTCGACGCGATCGACTACGGGCTCGAGCCGGGCGCCGTGCAGGTCGTGCGCGACGGCGACATCCCGCACTACCTCGGCGTGGGCAAGATGAGCCTGCACCAGTCGAGCTTCCAGGAGGTGCTCTCGCTCGCGCAGCTCTCGGGCCGCGCACCGGAGCGCGCCGCGCTCGTTGGCGTGCAGCCGGCGCTGCTCAAGGACTTCGGCGGCAGCCTCACCGAGGTCGTGCGCGGCCGCCTGGACGAGGTGCTGGCGACCGGCCTCGCGATCCTCGCCGAGTGGGGCGTTCCCGCCGAGGCGCGGGCAGCCGGCGAGGCCGCGCCGCTCCTCGACCCGAGCCTTGGGATCGACCGATACGAGTCCGGGCGCCCCGGCGAGGCCGAGGCCTGCCGCATCGGCGACGCGCGCTTCCTGCCGCACGCCGCGGCGGGAGAGGGCTGAGCGCCGTGTGCCTGGGCATCCCGATGCAGGTGGTGCAGGCGCACGGCGAGTGCGCCGCCTGGTGCGTGGGCCGCGACGGGCGCGCGCTCGTCGACCTGCTGCTCGTCGGCCCGCAGCCGCCGGGCACCTGGCTCCTCACCTTCGCCGGCGCCGCGCGCGAGGTGCTGACCGCCGCGTCGGCCGCGCTCACCGACGCCGCGCTGGACGCGCTG
>JAKOWJ010000111.1 GCA_029781595.1 Pseudomonadota bacterium
ACATCACCGGCGCCGCCTTCCCCGTGGACGGCGGGCGGCGCGCTTCCCTCCTCTGACATGGACGACTACCCCCAGCACGTGCCCTGGTACTCGCGCTCGCTCGACTTCGAGCAGCTCGCGAGGGATTACCCGCCGCCGCCGGACTTCTTCCGCGAGCGCGCGCGCATCTCCCGCGACGAGCTGCGCGCGCTGCAGGAGAAGCGCTTCCTCGCCACCGTGAAGCGCGGCGGCGAGATCCCGTTCTTCCGGCGCCACTGGGCGAAGGCGGGGCTGGAGGCCGGCGACATCCGGGGCCTGGACGACCTCGCGAAGATCCCGCCCTACACCGTGCACGACATCCGGGAGAGCATCGAGCGCAACCCCCCGTTCGGCGATTTCATGGGCCTCACGCCCGAGGACGGCCAGCGCATGCCCCTGGTGCTGCAGACGAGCGGGGGCACCACGGGCCTGCCGCGCCCCATGCTCTACGCGCCGCAGGACCGCGAGACCATGGCGATCCTGGGCGGGCGACGATTCGCGCTGCACGGCATCCGGCCGGGCGACCTCGTGCTGGTCACCTACGCGCTGGGCCTTTCCAACGGCGGCATGGCGCCGCGAGAGGCGCTGTGGCGCTACACGGGTGCGGTGCCCGTGATGACCGGCAGCGGCGCGACGACGCCCACGCGCCGCCAGCTCGAGCTCATCCAGGCGTGGAAGGTGAACGTGATCCTGGGCTTCCCCGCCTACCTTCGCCACATGGCGCTGGTGGCGCGCGACGAGATGGGCATCGACGTGCGAACGCTCGGCGTGAGGCTCATCGGCACGCACCTGGGCATGGAGGACCGCGAGAGCCTGGAGGCGCTGTGGGGCGCGCCCTGCCACGACATGTACGGCACGCACGAGAGCGGGATGATGGGCGCCGAGTGCCGCCACCGCACCGGCATGCACGTGCAGGAGGACGCCTTCATCCTGGAGATCGCCGACCCGGAGACGGGCGCGATCCTGCCGGACGGCGAGAAGGGCACCACCTACATCACCACGCTCTACAAGTGGGGCGCGCCGCAGATCCGCTTCAACGTGAACGACATCTCGGCCTACGCCACCGGCGAGTGCCCCTGCGGCTGCACCTTCCGACGCCTGCGGCGCATCTTCGGGCGCAACGACAACATGGTGAAGCTGCGCGGGGTGAACGTCTTTCCCGAGGCGGTGGGCGCCGTGGTGGCCGAGGACGCGCGCACCAACGGCGAGTACTTCTGCGTGGTGGAGCGAGTGGGCGAGGCGGGCACGGACGAGATGACGGTGATGGTGGAGGTGCGCGAGGCGGCCGCCGACCGCGAAGCGCTGCGGGCCGACCTGGAGCGGCGCATGAAGGAGGTGCTGGGCGTTCGCGTCACGGTGAGCCTGCACGACAAGGGCGCGCTGGACCGCCACACCGGCACGTCGCAGACTTCCAAGGTGAAGAGGCTGCTGGACCGGCGCAAGTAGCCGGTCCGCCACGGAGGG
>JAKOWJ010000115.1 GCA_029781595.1 Pseudomonadota bacterium
TGCTTGCCGCTCACGCGCGTGGTGAGGCGGTACTTCTCGCGGCGCCAGTGGCCGGCGCGCACGAAGCGGTCGGCGGCCGAGAGCTCGCGCGCCACGTCGAGGATGAGGCCCCAGGCGAGGTCCGCCACGCAGTCGGTGAGCACGCCGAAGGTGCCCGAGACCTGGATGCCGCGCGCGCGGGCGGCGGCCAGGTCCACCTTCTCCAGGCCCACGCCGCGGCAGGAGATGACGCGAAGGTCCGGCAGGCTCGCGATGAGCTCGCCCGAGGCGCCCACGGGGGCGGAGGTGGCCAGGCCCGTGATGCCCGCGCCCTCGCGGGCGAGGAAGGCGACCGGGTCCTTGTGCTGCCAGAGCTCGACGAGGTCGTAGCACTCGGCGAGGCTCGCCTCGAGGTCCGGCGAGAGCCGGCCGTTCATGAGTATCCGGTTCTTCATGCGAAGAAGGGTATCCGAGCCGCCGTCGCGGCGGCAGGCGGCGCGCGCGCGGCCCCCGCGGGGCGGCGCGCGGCGCGGGTCACTTCGTCTCGATGCCGAGCGTCTTGTACAGGTCGCCGAACTGGTCGTAGGCCTTCTTGAACCAGACGGTGTAGTCGGCCGCGTTCATGTAGTTCACGGGCTGGCCGATGTCCTTCATGATCTTCTGGAACTCGGGATCGTCCGCGATCTCCTTGAACTTCTTCTCGAGGTACTGGACGACTTCCTTCGGCGTGCCCTTGGGCACCGCCACGCCCTTGACCGAGCCGGCCGTCACCACGTCGTAGCCCGCCTCCTTGAAGGTGGGCACGTCGGGCACGGAGGCATCGCGCTCTTCCAGGGCGACGGCGAGCGCGCGAAGGCGCCCGGCCTTGATGTGCGGCAGCACTTCGCTGGGGTGGCCGCCGCCGAAGTCGACGTGCCCGCCCACGAGCTTGGTGATGGCGCTGGAGCCCCCGGTGCCCGGGATGGTCGTCACCTTGATGCCCGCCGCCTTGGCGAAGAGCAGGAAGGTGATGTCCACCGAGCCGCCCTTGGTGGAGACGGAGGCGGTGAGGAACTCCTTGCTCTTGCCCGCCTTCACCAGGTCCGCGAGCGTCTTGTACGGCGAGTTGGCCGGGACGGCGAGCACGATCGAGTGGATGGACATCCGGCAGACCGTCTCGAAGTCCTTGAAGAGGTCGTACGGGAGCTTCCTCTGGTGCGGCACCACGAGGTCCTCGCCGGAGCCCCAGCCGAAGAGCAGCGTGTAGCCGTCGGGCTTGGCGCGCACGACGTCCACGCGGCCCGGGATGCCGCCGCCGCCGGTCTTGTTCACCACGACCAGGGGCTGCGGGAAGTGCTTCGGGGCGACCTGCGCGATGGCGCGCGCCAGCAGGTCGGACGAGCCGCCCGCGCCGTAAGGCACGATGAGCTGGATCGGCTTGTCCGGGTAGGCCGCGAGGGCGCCCGTCGACAGGGCGGCCGCGGCGAGGACGGCGGTGAAGACCGTCCGGATCAGCTTCTTCATTCGAGACTCCTTTCCAAGTTGGGACGGGATGCCTGCTGCGGGTGCTGCGTGCTTCGGGTGGGTCAGGGCTTCGCGGCGGGCGCCTGGCCGGCCGCGGCCTTCGCGCGGCGGCGGGCCGCCCACGCGTTGTAGAGGAGGAAGGCGATCGCCACGCCCATCAGCGCGCCGGAGATGGGCCGCGTGAAGAACACGCTCGGGTCGCCGTTGGTCATGAGCAGGCCCTGGCGCAGCGAGCGCTCCATGATCGGGCCCAGCACGAAGGCGAGCAGCAGCGGGCCCAGGTCGAACTTGAGCTTGCGCGCGAGGTAGCCGAACACGCCCATCACGAGCATCACCCAGATGTCGAACACGCTGTTGTTCACGCTGTAGACCCCCACGAGCGTGAGCACCATGATCATGGGCGCCATGAAGGCGTAGGGCACGCGAAGCAGCTGCACCCACATCCCGACCAGCGGCAGGTTCAGGACGAGCAGCATCACGTTGCCGATGTACATCGAGGCCACCACGCCCCAGAACACGTCGCCGTGCTCGGTGATGAGGAAGGGGCCCGGCGTGATGCCGTGGATGAGGAGCGCGGCGAAGATCATCGCCGTGGAGGCGTTGCCCGGGATGCCCAGCGTGAGCAGCGGGATGAACGAGGAGGAGGCCGCCGCGTTGTTGGCCGACTCGGGGCCCGCCACGCCCTCGATGGCGCCGTGGCCGAACTCCTCGGGGTGCTTCGAGGCCTTCTTCTCGACGGCGTAGGAGATGAGCGAGGAGAGCACGGCGCCCCCGCCGGGCAGGATCCCCACGAAGAACCCGATGAGGCTGCCGCGCACCATCGCCCAGAAGGACCGGGCGAGGTCCGCCATCCTCGGGAAGATGCCGGCGATCTTGGTGGTGAGGATGGTGCCGGCCTCGGTGGACTCCAGGCTGTAGAGGATCTCGCCCACGCCGAAGAGGCCCATGGCGAGCGTGACGAAGTCGATGTTGCTCTGCAGGTCCGGCACGCCGAAGTCCAGGCGCACGGCGCCGGAGAGCGGATCGAGCCCCACGCAGCCCAGGATGAGCCCGAGGATCGCCATCATCAGGCCCTTGAGCGGCGCCTCGCCCGTGAGGTAAGTCGCGAGCAGCAGCCCGAGTACCGTGAGCGAGAAGTACTCCGGTGGCCCGAATTTCAGGGCCGCCTCCGCCAGGGGCGGCGCCATCATCGTGAGGCCCACGACGCCCACGGTGCCGGCGATGAACGAGCCGATGGCCGCGATGCCCAGCGCCGCGCCCGCGCGGCCCTTTTTCGCCATCTCGTAGCCGTCGATGCACGTGACCACGGAGGCCGCCTCGCCCGGGATCTTGAGCAGGATCGAGGTGGTGGACCCGCCGTACATGGCGCCGTAGAAGATCCCGGCCATGAGGATGATGGCGG
>JAKOWJ010000143.1 GCA_029781595.1 Pseudomonadota bacterium
CGACGAGCGGCGCCGCGAGCGGGTCGCCAAACGCCTTCTTCACCGCCGGGCTGAGCGCGGCGACGACGCGCCCGATGGTGACGTCATCAGGGCTGCGCGCGAACCCCTCGGCGTGCGCGAAGTCGATGGCGTTCAGGCGCAGGGCCTCGATATCGGCCTGCTGGCCAAGCGCGGCAAACGCAAGCCGGTCGTAGATCTCGAACAGCTTGCGCTGCGTGCCGCGAACCGTCGCCAGGAGAATACCCTCGCGGCAGGAGAGGGCCACGACGGGGCTCCCCTCGGCCAGGCGCTCCTCGATGTACTCGGCGCGCTGGCGAATCGCCTCATTCCAATCATAGGGTGAGAGCATCACGCCCCCCTCCGTATCCGGCTCACCGCCTCGCGCAGGCGCTCTTCTGGCAGATGCTCGATCCCAGCCGCCGAGACCGCCTTCGCCGAGGGCAGCACCTTGTCGTAGCCGCCGGTCATGGCATCCATCTCCGCGGCGATATCCAGGAGAACGAGCGCCTCGGAAAGCGCCTCGTCCAGGCTCATGTCGCGAAACCGGCCCTTCGTCTTCAGGATGTAATCGAAGGCGCCGCGGATGCGCTCGGCGCCCGAGCCGGCGGCGCCCCACTCCTCGCTTTCGAAGCGAGCGCCCAGGCCGTCATAGAAGAAGATCCGCCCCTCGCCCCGGGTGGCGTCATACACGCTGATCACCGGGAGAAACGCGCCCAGGCCGCTCATCGCGCTCGCCACGTTCTGGGCTACAACGCGCGACACCTCCGACAGCTTCCCCTCCAGGCTCATCTCCTGAAGCTGGGTGCGCCGGTAGTAGTGGAACGCATGGCGCAGGTAGCGCACCACCTCCAGCGCCCGGGCGTAAGAGCCCGAGATCGCCAGGAGCGTGGTGTCGTCCACCTCGAGGATCTTCTCCGCGCGGTCATACATGACGGCGTTCGCCGAGGTCGCACGCCGGTCACCCACGTTGAGCACCCCGCCGGCATACTTGACGGCGAGGACCGTGGTGCCGTG
>JAKOWJ010000033.1 GCA_029781595.1 Pseudomonadota bacterium
TGATGTTCATCGTGGCGGAGGACAAGCGCATCGCCCAGGACTTCCTGGTGCCGCCCGACGGCGCGAAGGGCGCGAGGAGCGGCCAGGTGGTGGTGGCCGAGATCGTGCAGCAGCCCTCGCCCGCCGCCGAGCCCATCGCGCGCGTGACGGAGGTCCTCGGCAACTACGCCGACCCCGGCATGGAGATCGAGATCGCGCTGCGCAAGCACGACCTGCCGCACGTCTTCTCCGGCGAGGCCGAGGCGCAGGCCGCGCGCCTGGGCGACAAGGTGCTGGCGAAGGACCGCAAGGGCCGCGAGGACCTGCGCGAGCTCCCCTTCGTCACCATCGACGGCGAGACGGCGAAGGACTTCGACGACGCGGTGTTCTGCCGGCCGCTCCCCAAGGGCCGCGGCTGGACGCTGTGGGTGGCCATCGCCGACGTGAGCCACTACGTGAAGCCCGGCGACGCGCTGGACCGCGAGTCGCGCGAGCGCGGCAACTCCGTGTACTTCCCGCGCCGCGTGATCCCGATGCTGCCCGAGGCGCTGTCCAACGAGCTGTGCTCGCTCAAGCCGCGCGTGGACCGCCTCGTGATGGCCTGCGAGATGGAGGTCTCCCCGTCGGGCACGGTGCGCCACTACCGCTTCTTCCCGGCCGTGATCCACTCGCACGCGCGGCTCACCTACACTCGCGTGGCGGCCACGCTCGCCGGGCGCGAGGCCGACCCGCCCGTGGAGGCGGCGCTGGTGCCCGGTCTGCGCCACCTGCACGACGCCTTCCGGGCCCTGCTGGGCGCGCGGGCCAAGCGCGGCGCCATCGACTTCGAGTCGGTGGAAACGCAGATGGTCTTCGATACCCACGGCAAGATCGAGCGCATCGTGCGCGTGGAGCGCAACGACGCCCACCGCCTCATCGAGGAGTGCATGCTCGCGGCCAACGTGTGCGCCTCGGACTACCTGCAGGCCAACGGCCAGGCCACGCTCTACCGCGTGCACGAGGGCCCCACGCCCGAGAAGCTCGAGGCCCTGCGCTCGATGCTCAAGGACTTCGGCCTCACCCTGGGCGGCGGCGACGAGCCCCACGCCAAGGACTACGCGGCCCTGCTCGCGCGCATCCGCGACCGCCCATACGCGGGGCTGCTGCAGACGGTGATGCTGCGCTCGCTGCGCCAGGCGGTGTACAGCCCCGAGAACGTCGGCCACTTCGGCCTCGCCTACGAGGGCTACACGCACTTCACCTCGCCGATCCGCCGCTACCCCGACCTGCTGGTGCACCGCGCCATCAAGGCCGTGCTCGCGGGCCGCGCCTACGACGCCGGCGACTGGCCGGCCCTGGGCGTGCACTGCTCGGAGACGGAGCGGCGCGCCGACGAGGCCACGCGCGACGTCGAGAGCTGGCTCAAGTGCTACTTCATGCAGGACCACGTGGGCGACGAGTTCGAGGGGGTGGTGAGCGGCGTGGCGGGCTTCGGCCTGTTCGTCACGCTCGACGAGCTCTTCGTCGACGGGCTGGTGCACGTCTCCGACCTGGGCAACGACTACTTCCAGTTCGACGCCCAGCGCCACCTGCTGCGCGGCGAGCGCACGGGCGTGCGCTACCCGCTCGGCGCACGGGTGCGCGTGCGCGTGGTGCGCGTGGACCGGGAGTCCACCAAGATCGACTTCGTGCTGGGGGAAGGCGGCCGGCAGGCCGCCGCCGAGGGCGAGCTGCCGCACGCGGTGCCCGTGCCGGTGGCGCAGCGCCCGCGCGACCAGGCGAAGATGGAATCGGCGCCCGGCACCCGCCTGGCCGACGGCGGCCGCAAGCGCCGGTGAGGGCGGGGGAGGGGGCCATGAAGACGCTGGCGGGGTTCCACGCGGTGCGCGGGCGCCTGAAGCAGAAGGCGGACTCGGTCCGCGAGATCTACGTGGACGCCTCGCGCGCCGACTCGCGCATGCGCGAGCTGCGCGCGCAGGCCGAGTCCCTGGGCGTGCGGCTCATCGCCGTGGACGCGAGGCGCCTGGACGGCCTGGCGGGCGGCGCGCGCCACCAGGGCGTGGTGGCCGTCGCCGAGGCGATCCGCCTGCCGCAGTTCGTCGAGGAGGTCCTCGAGGGCCTGGCCGAGCCGCCGCTGCTGCTGCTGCTCGACGGCGTGCAGGACCCGCACAACCTCGGCGCCTGCCTGCGCGTGGCCGACGGCGCCGGCGCGCACGCCGTGATCGCCCCGCGCGACCGCAGCTGCGGGCTCACGGCCGCGGCGGCCAAGGTCGCCTCCGGCGCCGCCGAGACGGTGCCCTACGTCGTGGTGACCAACCTCGCGCGCACCATGCGCGAGCTCAAGGAGCGCGGCGTCTGGCTCGTGGGCGCGGCCGACGACGCGCCCGAGCCGCTCTGGCGCGCGCGCCTGGACGGCGCCCTGGGCCTGGTGCTGGGCGCCGAGGGCGAGGGCCTTCGCCGCCTCACCCGCGAGACCTGCGACGGCCTCGTGAGCATCCCCATGCTCGGGGCCGTCGAGAGCCTGAACGTGTCCGTGGCGAGCGGCATCTGCCTCTACGAGGCCCGCCGCCGCCGCAGCCCCTAGCGCCCGCGCGAACCCGGCGCGCCCGCGCGCTGTCATAGCCCCCTCCCGACCCCGGAGCCGATCGATGCGCCTTCTCCGCCTGCTCGCCGTCCTGCTCGCCTTCCTCGCCGGCCCCGCCCTCGCGCAGGGCCTGCCCAAGGGCGTGACCCGCGTCACCTCGGTCGAGGGCATCACGCAGTACCGGCTCGCCAACGGCCTGCAGGTGCTGCTCTTCCCCGACCCGTCCAAGCCCACGATCACGGTGAACGTCACGTACCTGGTGGGCAGCCGCCACGAGAACTACGGCGAGACGGGCATGGCGCACCTGCTCGAGCACCTGATGTTCAAGGGCACGCCGGCCAACCCCGACATCGACAAGCAGTTCAACGCCCGCGGCGCGCGCTCCAACGGCACGACCTGGCTGGACCGCACCAACTACTACGAGCTCTTCGAGGCGAGCGACGACAACCTCAAGTGGGCGATCGACATGGAGGCCGACCGGATGGTGAACTCGTTCATCCGCAAGTCGGACCTGGACTCCGAGATGACGGTGGTGCGCAACGAGTACGAGATGGGCGAGAACTCGCCCTTCAGCGTGATGCTCAAGCGCCTGCAGTCCGTGGCCTACGACTGGCACGCCTACGGCCGCTCGACCATCGGCAACCGCAGCGACATCGAGCACGTGGACGAGGCGCACCTGCAGGCCTTCTACCGCACCTACTACCAGCCCGACAACGCCGTGCTGCTGGTGGCCGGGCGCTTCGACGAGGCGAAGGCGCTCTCGCTCGTGGCCGCCGCCTTCGGGAAGATCCCGCGGCCCGCGCGCAAGCTCCCCGTCTTCTGGACCGTCGAGCCCACCCAGGACGGCGAGCGCGAGTTCCTCGTGCGCCGCAAGGGCGACGTGCAGATCGTGGCCGTGGCCTACAAGGTGCCCTCCGCGCTGCACCCGGACGGCGACGGCGTGGGCTTCGCCAACTTCGTGCTCGGCGACACGCCCACGGGGCGCCTTCACAAGGCGCTGGTGGAGACGGGCAAGGCCGCGCAGGTCTTCGGCTTCCCGCTCACGGGCGTCTACCCCGGCCTGCACATCTTCGGGGCCATGGTGAAGAAGGGCGACCCGGTCGGGCCCGTGCGCGAGGAGATGGTCCGCGTGATCGAGGGGCTGGCCGGCGCGCCGCCCACCGCCGAGGAGATGGCGCGCGCGCGGCGCAGCTACGAGAACGACTTCGAGAAGACGCTGGCCAACCACGAGTCCCTGGGCGTGCAGCTCTCCGAGTACATCTCGCTGGGCGACTGGCGCCTGTTCTTCAAGGCCCGCGACGACCTCGCGAAGGTGACGGCGGCCGACGTGGCGCGCGTCGCCGGGGCCTACTACCGTCGCGACAACCGCACGGTGGGCCTGTTCGTGCCGGAGGACCACCCGCTGCGCGCCGAGATCCCGGCCGCGCCGACGGTCGAGGAGGTGATGAAGGGCTTCACGGCCCGGGCGCAGGTGAGCCAGGCCGAGGCCTTCGACCCCTCGCAGGCCAACATCGACGCGCGCACGCGCCGGCTGCAGGTCGGGGGCGTGAAGGTCGCGCTCCTCGCGAAGCGCAACCGCGGCGAGACGGTCAACGTGACGCTGCGGCTGAACGTGGGCGACGAGGCGAGCCTCGCGGGCCAGCGCGAGGCGGCGATGTTCGCCGGCCGCATGCTCGCGCGCGGCACCACCAAGTACTCGCGCACGCAGCTCTCCGACGAGATCGAGCGCCTGAAGATCTCCGGGAGCATCGGCGGCACGGGCGCGAGCTTCCAGACCACGCGTCCCAACCTCGAGGCGGCCCTGCGCCTGGCGGTGCACGTGCTGCGCGAGCCCGCCTTCCCGCAGGCCGAGTTCGAGCAGCTGCGCAACCAGGTCGTCACCGGCATCCAGGCGCAGCTCGCCGAGCCCACCGCGCGCGCCTCCGAGGCCCTGGCCGCGCACTTCAACGCCTACCCGAAGGACCACTGGCTCTACTCGCCCACGCTCGCCGAGTCGCTCGAGCGCGCGAAGGCCGTGACGCTCGCCGACGCGAAGCGCTTCCACGACCGGTTCTACGGCGCCTCGAACGCCGAGATCGCCATCGTGGGCGACTTCGACGACGCGCGCGCCGAGGCGCTGCTGAAGGAGCTGCTCGCGGACTGGCGGTCGCCCGAGCCCTACGCGCGCGTGCCGGCGCGCAGCGCCAGCCCCGCCGCGACCGAGATCTCGGTGGCCACGCCGGACAAGGAGAACGCGATCCTGCTCGCCCGCGAGGACCTGGACGCGCGCGACGACGACGCCGACTACCCGGCGCTCTTCGTGGCCAACTACATCCTGGGCGGCGGCGCGGGCCTGGACTCGCGCCTGGCGCAGCGCATCCGCCAGAAGGAGGGCCTGTCCTACGGCGTGGGCTCGAGCCTGGCGGTGCCCTCGGTCGACCGCGCCGCGAGCTGGACGGCGTACGCCATCGCCGCGCCGCAGAACGTGGCGAAGGTGGAGGCGGCGCTGCGCGAGGAACTCGCGCGGGCGCTCAAGGACGGCTTCACCGCGGCCGAGCTGGACGCCGCGCGCTCCGGCATCCTGCAGCAGCGCGTGCAGGCGCGGGCGCAGGACGGCATGCTCGCCGGCGCCTGGACGGGCCTCATGCACCTCGGGCGCACCTTCGCCTTCAGCGCCGCGTTCGAGGCGCGCGTGAAGGCGCTCACCGTGGCCGACGTGAACGCGGCGCTTCGGCGGCACATCGACCCGGCGCGCCTCACCGTGGTGAAGGCGGGCGACTTCGGCAAGCGCTAGCGCGGCCGGCGGCGCGGGGCCGGGCGCCCGGTCGGGTTAGAATCGGGCGCTCCCTTCCCCGCCTCGCACGGCCCCGCCATGGCAGAACCGAAAGTCGCGCTCATCACCGGCATCACCGGCCAGGACGGCGCCTACCTCGCCGAGCTGCTGCTGGAGAAGGGCTACGTGGTGCACGGCGTGAAGCGCCGCGCCTCGCTCTTCAACACCGACCGCATCGACCACCTCTACCGCGACCCGCACGACCCGGGCGCGCGCCTGTTCCTGCACTACGGCGACATGACGGACTCGATGAGCCTCACGCGCATCGTGCAGCAGGTGCGGCCCGACGAGATCTACAACCTCGCCGCGCAGAGCCACGTGGCGGTGAGCTTCGAGGAGCCGGAGTTCACCGCCAACGCCGACGCCGTGGGCACGCTGCGCCTGCTGGAGGCCATCCGCGTGCTGGGCCTGGAGCGCAAGACGCGCTTCTACCAGGCCGCCACCTCGGAGATGTTCGGCAAGGTGCGCGAGTCGCCGCAGCGCGAGAGCACGCCCTTCCACCCGCGCTCGCCGTACGGCGCCGCCAAGGTCTACGCCTACTGGATCACCGTGAACTACCGCGAGGCCTACGGCCTCTTCGCCTGCAACGGCATCCTCTTCAACCACGAGTCGCCGCGGCGCGGCGAGACCTTCCTCACGCGCAAGGTGACGCGGGCGCTGGCCCGCATCCACCTGGGCCTGCAGGACTGCCTGTACCTGGGCAACCTCGACGCGCGCCGCGACTGGGGCCACGCCCGCGACTACGTCGAGGCGCAGTGGCTCATGCTGCAGCAGCCCGAGCCGGACGACTACGTGATCGCCTCCGGCGTGCAGCACAGCGTGCGCGAGTTCGTGGACGCCGCGGCCCGCCACCTGGGCCTCGCCCTGGCCTGGCGCGGCTCCGGCGCCGACGAGGTGGGGGTGGACGCCGGCGGGCGGGTGGTCGTGCGCGTCGACCCGCGCTACTACCGGCCGGCGGAGGTCGACACGCTCCTGGGCGACGCCACCAAGGCGCGCGAGAAGCTGGGCTGGCGCGCGCGCGTCGGCTTCGGGGAGCTGGTGCGCGAGATGATGGACGCGGATCTCGAGGAGGCGCGGCGCGACGCCCTCGTCCGGCGCCACGGCTTCGCCGTGCCCGACCCGCACGAGTAGCGCGGTGCCGGCCACCGCGGCGGGCCCGGGCAGTCGCGCCCTCGTCGTGGGCGTGGGCGGGCAGGACGGCGCGCTCCTCGCGCGGCTGCTGCTCGACAGGGGCTACGCCGTCTTCGGCACCTCGCGCGATCCCGCGGCGGGGCTGCCCAACCTCGAGGCCACGGGCGCGGCCGGGCGCGTGCGCGTGCTGGCGCTGGACCCGGCCGACGCGCGCGGCGTGCGCGGCGCGCTGGCCGAGGCGCGGCCCGACGAGGTCTACTGCCTCACGGGCCAGTCCTCCGTGGGGCAGTCCTTCGCCGATCCCGGCGGCACCGTGGCGAGCCTGGTGCCGCCGGTCGCGCACCTGCTGGAGGCGCTGCGCGAGTCGGGCGCGCCGGCGCGCCTGCTGAACGCGGGCTCGGGCGAGTGCTTCGGCGACACGGGCGGCGTCCCCGCCTCGGAGCGCACGCCCTTCGACCCGCGCAGCCCCTACGCCTGGGCCAAGAGCGCGGCGCACGCGCTGGTGGCCGCCTACCGCGAGGCGGCGGGCCTGCACGCGAGCACCGCCATCCTCTTCAACCACGAGTCGGCGCTGCGGCCGGCGCGCTTCGTCACGAGAAAAGTCGCCGACGCCGTCCGCCGCATCGCCGCGGGCTCCGGCGAGACGCTGGCGCTGGGCGACCTGTCGGTGGTGCGCGACTGGGGCTGGGCGCCGGAGTACGTCGAGGCCCTGTGGCGCATGCTCCAGCGCGACGCCCCCGGCGACCTGGTGATCGCCACCGGCCACGGCGTGAGCCTGGAGGACTTCGTGGCGGCGGCCTTCGCGAGCGCCGGGCTGGACTGGCGCCGGCACGTGCGCGCCGACGCCTCGCTGCGCCGGCCGTCCGAGGTGGCGGCCTGCCGCGCGGACCCGTCGGCCGCCGCGCGCGAGATCGGCTGGGCGGCCACCGTCCGCGCCGGGGAGGTCGCCGCCCGGCTCGTCCGCGGCTAGCGTTTCGTCCGCGGGGCGCCCGCCGTGCGAGAATGGTCGGGCTCCCGCCGACCCCCGCCCCGCCCATGCTCCGAGCCGTGATCCTCGCCGGTGGTTCCGGCACCCGACTGTGGCCCATGTCGCGCCTGCAGCTGCCCAAGCAGTTCCTCTGCCTGGACGGCCCCGCGAGCCTGCTGGAGGCCACGGTCGCGCGACTGGCGCCGCTCGTCGCGCCCGAGCAGGTGCTGGTGGTGACCGCGGAGGCGAGCGCCATGGGCGAGGCCTTCCAGGCGCTGGCGCCGTACGAGAAGCTCCTCGAGCCCGCCGCGCGCAACACCGCGCCCGCCATCGCGCTCGCCGCCACCTGGTTCCTCGCCCGCGGCGAGGACCCGGTGCTGGTCGTGCTGCCCGCCGACCACATCATCCGCGACGTGCCGGCCTTCCACGCGTGCCTGCGCCAGGCCGTCGCGGCGGCGGGCGAGGGCGCGCTCGTCACCTTCGGCATCGAGCCCACGGGCCCCGAGACCGGCTTCGGCTACGTGAAGGCCCGCGCCGGCGGCGCCGGGCTGCCGGTGGTCGAGCGCTTCAAGGAGAAGCCCGACGCGGCCACGGCCGCCGCGTTCCTCGCCGAGGGCGGCTGGTACTGGAACTCCGGCATGTTCGTCTGGAAGGCGAGCGCCATCGCCGAGGCCATCGCGCGCACCGTGCCCGAGCTCGACGCCGTGATGGCCGACATCGCCGCGGCGGCCAGGGCCGGGGAGCCCTGGCAGGAGGCGGTGCGCGCGCACTTCCCGCGATCGCCGAAGGTGTCCATCGACGAGGGCGTGCTCGAGCGCTGCGGGGGCCTTCGCCTGGTGCCGGCGGCCATCGGCTGGTCCGACGTGGGCAGCTGGGACGCGGTGCACGACGTGGCGGAGAAGGACGAGGACGGCAACAGCACGCAGGGCAACGTGCTCGCCTTCGACTGCCGCGACACGCTCATCCGCGGCGGCAAGCGCCTGGTGGCGGCCGTCGGCGTCGAGGGCATCAGCGTGATCGAGACGCCGGACGCGGTGCTCGTCGCACGGCGCGGGGCCTCGCAGGACGTGCGCAAGGTGGTCGACGCGCTCGTGCGGCGCTCGGCGCAGGAGCACCGCGAGCACCTCACCGTGCGCCGCCCCTGGGGCGCGTACACGGTGCTCGAGTGCGGGCCGGGCTTCAAGATCAAGCGCATCGAGGTCGCGCCCGGCGGGCGCCTGAGCCTGCAGAGCCACGACCGGCGCTCCGAGCACTGGGTGGTGGTGGCGGGCGAGGCCACGGTCACGCGCGGCGAGGCGGTCACGGTCCTGCGCCGCAACGAGAGCGCCTACGTCCCCATCGGGCAGCGCCACCGCCTGGAGAACCGCGGCGCCGAGCCGCTGCACCTCATCGAGGTCCAGGTGGGCGACTACCTCGAGGAGGACGACATCCGCCGCTACGACGACCACTATGGACGGTGAGGGGCGCCATGGCGCGGGCCGCGCGGGAGCCGGCATGAGCAAGGTCGCCATCATCGGCCACGCCTTCCGCTTCCCGGGCACGGACGCCTCGCGCTACTGGTCCGACCTGCTCGAGGGGCGCGACCTCGTCACGCGCATCGACGCCTCGCGCTGGGCGCTGGACACCTACGGCCACCCCGACCGCGCCCACCCGGGCACCAGCTACACCTTCGCCGCCGGCACGCTCGGCGACGTTTCGGGCTTCGACGCCGAGTTCTTCGGCATCTCGCCGCGCGAGGCCGCGCAGATGGACCCGCAGCAGCGCCTGCTGCTGGAGATGGCGTGGGAGGCGATCGACGGCGCGGGCCTGCGACCGGGCGAGCTGCGCGGGCGCGCCTGCGGCGTGTTCGTGGGCATCGCCTCGGCGGACTACGGCTACCGCCTCGCCGAGGACCTGGGCGCCGTGGACTCGGCCATCGCCACCGGCAACACGGCCAGCGTGGCCGCCAACCGGCTCTCGTACTTCTTCGACTTCCGCGGCCCCAGCCTCGCGGTGGACACGGCGTGCTCGTCCTCGCTCGTGGCCTTCCACCTGGCCTGCCGTTCGGTGGCGAGCGGCGAGAGCGAGCTCGCGCTCGCCGGCGGCGTGAGCCTGCTGCTGCACCCCTTCGGCTTCATCGCCTTCTCCAAGGCCTCCATGCTCTCGCCGCGCGGCCGCTGCCGCGTCTTCGACGCCTCGGGCGACGGCTACGTGCGCTCCGAGGGCGGCGGGCTGGTGCTGCTCAAGCCGCTCGAGCGCGCGCTCGCCGACGGCGACCCCATCCTCGCCGTGGTGGCGGGCACCGCGGTGAACGCCGACGGCCGCAAGTCCGGCCTCACGGTGCCGGGCCGCGCCACCCAGGCCGCGCTGCTGCAGGAGGTCTACGAGCGCGCCGGCATCGCGCCCGCGGAGGTCGACTACCTCGAGGCGCACGGCACGGGCACCGTCGTGGGCGACCCCATCGAGGCCGCCTCGCTCGGCGACGCGCTGGGCCGGCGCCGGCCCGCGGGCCGGCCGCTGCTCATCGGCTCGGTGAAGAGCAACCTCGGCCACCTGGAGGCCGCCTCGGGCATCGCGGGCCTGGTGAAGGCCATCCACTGCCTGCGCCACCGCGTGGTGCCGGCGACGATCCACCTGGACTCGCCCAACCCCTACATCGACTTCGACGCGTGGAACCTGCGCGTGGCCACGTCGCCCGAGCCGCTGCCGGCCACCGGGCGCCTGGTGGTGGGCGTGAACTCCTTCGGCTTCGGCGGCGCCAACGCGCACGCCATCCTCGAGAGCGCGCCGGAGAAGGTGGCGCAGCTTCGCCCGCAGGCGGCGAGCCCGGCCGCGCAGTCGGCGCTGCCCGTGGTGATCTCGGGGCGCACGCCGGCCGCGCTCGCCGACGCGGCGCGCGACCTGGCCACGTACCTGCGCTCGCCGCACGAGGCCGCGTTCCAGGACGTCGCGTGGACGGCCACGTGCCGGCGCGAGTGGCACCCGCACCGCGCCGCCGTGCTCGGCGCCTCCGCGCGCTCGGTGGCCACGCTCTTCGGCCAGTTCGCCGAGGGGCTGGACACCGAGGGTGCCGTCGTGCGCGCCACCGCGCTGCCCGGCCCGGTGCGCCTCGCCTTCGCGTACACCGGCAACGGCTCGCAGTGGGAGGGCATGGGCACGCGCCTGCTCGCCGAGGACGAAACCTTCCGCTCCGTCGTGCAGGCCGTCGAGCGCATCTTCGAGCGCCACTCCGACATCTCCGTGCTCGACGAGATCGCGGGCCGGCACGGGCCGGGGCGCCTGGCGCGCACCGAGATCGCCCAGCCCGCGCTCTTCGCGATCCAGGTGGGCCTCACGGAGATGCTGCGCGTGCGGGGCCTCGCGCCGGTGGCGGTGCTGGGCCACAGCGTGGGCGAGGTGGCGGCGGCGTGGGCGAGCGGGGCCCTGAGCCTCGAGCAGGCCGTGCGCCTCGTGCACCAGCGCAGCCTGCACCAGGCGCGCACGCGCGGCGCCGGGCAGATGACGGCCGCGCGCCTGTCGCGCGCCGAGGCCGAGGCCGTCCTCGCGGCGCTGGGCGTGGCCGACCGCGCCGCCATCGCCGGCGAGAACAGTCCCACGGGCACCGTGTTCGCCGGGCCGGTGCCGGCGCTGGAGGCCGTGGAGGCGGCGCTGCGCGAGCGCGGCGTGGCCTTCAAGCGCCTGGACCTCGACTACGCCTTCCACAGCCCGGCCATGGACCCGATCGAGGAGGGCATCCGCGAGGGGCTCGCCTTCCTGCGCCCGCGCCAGGCGCGCGTGCCGTACTTCTCCGCGGTCACCGGCGGGGAGCTCGCGGGCACCGCGCTCGACGCGGCCTACTGGTGGCACAACGTGCGCGAGCCCGTGCGCTTCGCCGCCGCCGCCGGCGCGGCCATCGCCCGCGGCGTGAACCTCTTCCTCGAGATCGGGCCGCACCCGGTGCTGCGCGGGCACCTGGGCGACCTGCTCAAGGCCGCCGGCCGCCCGGGCCGCGTCCTGGCCACGCTCTCGCGCGAGGAGGCCGGGCCCGCGGGCGTCTCGCGCGCCGCGCTGCAGGCCATGCTCGCCGGCGCGCCCGTGGACTGGAAGGCGCACTTCCCGCACGGCGGCGAGCTCGCCGCGCTGCCGGCGTACCCGTGGCAGCGCGAGCGCCACTGGATCGCGCCCACGGCCGAGTCGCTGCGCCTGCTCGAGCGCTCGCGCGTGCACCCGCTGCTGGGCTACCGCCTCCTGCCGGGCGAGTCCGCGTTCGAGAACGACCTGGACGTCGCCGCCTTCCCCGCGCTCGCCGACCACCGGGTGGGCGGCAGCGTCGTCTTCCCGGGCACGGGCTTCGTCGAGATGGCCCTGGCCGCGGCCGAGCAGCGGCGCGACCCCAAGGCGGGCGCCTTCCTCGACGTCGAGAACCTCGAGATCCGCGCGCCGATGTCGCTGCCGGCGGGCGCCTCGCGGCGCGTGCGCGTGGTCGTCGAGCCCGCCGACGGCACCTTCACCATCACCTCCCGCGAGCAGGGCTCCGAGGACCCGTGGCTTCCCCAGGCGACGGGCCGCATCCTCGCCTCGCCGCGCGAGGTGCCCGGGTTCGACGAGCGGCTCGTGCCGCCCGCCGCGCCGCCCACCGCCGGCGCCGAGGCGCACTACGCGCACACCGCGCTGGCGGGCCTGGACTTCGGCCCGGCCTTCCGCACCGTCGAGGGCGCCTGGCGCGGCGACGGCGAGGTGACGGGCCGGCTTCGCGAATCGGGCGTGCCGGGCCTCACGCCCGCGCACCTATCGCCCGCGTGCCTGGACGGCACCTTCCAGCTCCTCGTGCACCTGCTCGCCGGCGAGATCGCCGAGCGTCCCGGCATCGGCTACGTGCCCGTGCGCGTGGGCCGCCTCGTCGTGCGCGCCGGCGCGCAGCCGCCCGCGTGGGGCCGCCTTCGCCTGCTGCGGCGCCTGCCGCGCTCGGCGGTGGCGGAGGTCTCGCTGTACGACGAGTCCGGCGAGCGCGTGGCCTGGCTGCGCGACGTGCGCTTCCGCGCGATGCCCATCCGCAAGGCGCCGGCGGACCGCTTCCAGTACCTGGGCGTGGTGCCCGTGCCGCTGCCGGGCGCCGGCGCGGCGGCGCAGGCGCACGCCGGCCACGCGCGCGTCCTCGCCACCGCGATCGCCGCGGCCGCGAGCGGGCCGGGAGGCGCCGGCTCGCTCGCGCGGTACGCCGAGCAGGCCGAGCCCCTTCTCGATGCGTGGTTCGCGAGCCAGGCCGAGTCGCTGCTGCGCCCGCTCGCCGACGGGGCCGGCCATCTCGCCGAGGCCGCGCTGGCGCGGCTCGCGGCGCGCGATGCGGGCCTTGCGTCCCGCGTCGCGTGGCTCGTGGCGGCCCTGGCCGCCGACGGCACGCTCGAGCGCGAGGAGGGCGGGTGGCGGTTCGCCGCCCCGGGACCGGAAGTGCCGCCCGCCGCGATCTGGAACGCGCTCGTCGCCGACTTCCCCGACCACGGCGAGCTCTTTCGCCGGGTGGGCGTGGCCGGCGCGCGGCTGGCCCGTGCGCTGGAGGGCGGCGAGGCGGCGGCGCCCGAGGCCGCCGTGGCGCCGGCCGGCCTGCACGCGGAGGTGCTCGGCGTCGAGGCGGGGCACGCGCTGGTCGCGGGCGTGGCCGCGGGCGCCGCGCGGATGCTCGACGACCTCGCGGAAGGCGAGCGCCTGGGCATCGTCGAGATCGGCGCCGCGATGCCGCTCTTCGCGCGCGGGCTGCTGCGCGCGCTGCCCGCCGATCGCGTGGACTACCTGGCGGCCGGGGGCGGCGAGCCGGTGGCGCAGGCCTGCGAGCCCTGGCACGACGAGTTCCCGGCACTCGCGTTCGC
>JAKOWJ010000149.1 GCA_029781595.1 Pseudomonadota bacterium
ACTCCGGCGTGACGCCCATCACCTGCGTGCCCCAGTTGTTGATCCCGTAGGCGAGCTGGGCGCCGCCCGGGAAGATGGGGGCCACGGCCTGCACGTCGGGCAGCCGCGCGATGGCCTCGGCGTCGCCCGTGGTGAGCGTGGGCGCGTTGCCCGAGCCCATCCGCAGCGTGCCGGCGCTGGTGCTGCCGGAGAGGATCACCAGCAGGTTGCTGCCCATCGAGGAGACGGCGCGGTTCACCTGGTTCTGGGCCCCGGAGCCCACGGCGAGCATGAGGACCACGGCCGCCACGCCGATCACCATGCCCAGCATCGTGAGGCCCGTGCGCAGCTTGTTGGCGCCGAGCGAGCGCGCGGCCTCCCGGACGATGGCCAGGGGGTTCACGCCGCCGCCTCGTGCGTCACGGGGCCGTCGTGCACCACGTGGCCGTCCTTGAAGCGGATGAGGCGCCTCGCGTACTGCGCGATGTCGTTCTCGTGGGTGACCAGCAGGATCGTGACGCCCGTCTCGCGGTTGAGCGTGGTGAAGAGCTCCATGATCTCCATGCTCGTCGCGGTGTCGAGGTTGCCCGTGGGCTCGTCGGCGAGGATGAGCTGCGGGTGGTTGGCCAGCGCCCGGGCGATGGCCACGCGCTGCTGCTGGCCGCCCGACAGGCGGTTGGGCATCGCCGAGCCGTACGGCGCGAGCCCCATCTGCGCGAGGAGCTCGGCGGCGCGCGCGCGGCGCGCGGACCCGGAGGCGCCCGAGTAGATCATCGGCAGGGCCACGTTCTCCGCCGCGGTGATGCGCTTGAGCAGGTTGAAGCCCTGGAACACGAACCCGAAGACCCGGTTGCGCACGTGGGCCAGCTCGTCCGTGGACAGGCCCGCCACGTCGCGGCCGTTCAGGCGGTAGGCCCCGGACGTGGGCGTGTCCAGCAGGCCGATGATGTTCATGAAGGTCGACTTGCCGGAGCCGGACGGACCCATCACGGCCACGAACTCCCCCTCGTCGATGGCGAGCGAGACGGCCTCGAGCGCCGGCGGCGTGCCGGCGGCGGCCGTCTCGTAGCGCTTGCCGAGGCCCTCGACCTCGATGAACCGGCCGGCCATGGCGGCTAGAACATGCGCATGCGCATCTGCGGCTGCTGGCCCGCCTGGCCCGTCAGGTCGCGGGTGACCAGCCTGTCGCCCTCGGCCACCGCGCCGCCGGTGATCTCGGTGTAGCTCGTGTCCGAGATGCCCACCTGGACCGGCACCGCGACGGGCTTGCCGTCGACGAGCTTGTAGACGCGGGAGGC
>JAKOWJ010000165.1 GCA_029781595.1 Pseudomonadota bacterium
CGAAGCGAGCGGCGATTCGTCGCCACCGGCCGCATCCGCGAGGCGCCGCCACGCCAGCGTGAAGTCCACGCGGTTCGCCTCGAGCAGCGCGTACCAGTCGGTCACGAGCGCCACGTCCGCCTCCGCTTCGCCTCCTTCGCGCGCGAGCCCCAGCTTGGCGCGCTGCCCGGCCAGGAGTGCCGCGTAGTAGTCGGCGCGGTACCGGTCGAGCACTTCCATGGCTCCGGAAGCCGCGCGCTCGTGATCGGCGTCGATGAGGGGCAGGAGCGTCTCGGCCAGCCGAGCGAGGTTCCACTGCGCGATCCCCGGCTGGTTGCCGTAGGCGTATCGCCCGCCGTGGTCGATGGAACTGAAGACGGTGGCCGGGTCATACGCCTCGATGAAGGCGCACGGGCCGAAGTCGATCGTCTCCCCGGAGACGGCCATGTTGTCCGTGTTCATCACGCCGTGGATGAAGCCCGCGTTCATCCACTGCGCCACGAGCGCGGCCTGGCGCGCGGCCACGGCCTCCAGGAGCGCGAGGTACGGGTTGTCCGCGCCGGCGAGATCCGGGTAGTGCCGCGCGACCGTGTAGTCGGCGAGCTGGCGCACGCGCTCGTTCTCGCCGCGCGAGGCGAAGAACTCGAAGGTGCCCACGCGGATGTGGCTCGCTGCAACTCTCGTGAGCACGGCGCCGGGCAGGGTCTTCTCGCGGTGCACGGGCTCGCCCGTGGCGGCCACGGCCAGGGCGCGCGTGGTGGGGATGCCCAGGGCGTGCATGGCCTCGCTCACGATCACCTCGCGCAGCATCGGGCCCACGGCGGCCTTGCCGTCGCCGTTGCGCGCGAAGGGCGTGCGGCCCGACCCCTTGAAGGCGATGTCGCGGCGGCGCCCCTGCCGGTCGATCACCTCGCCCAGCAGCACCGCGCGCCCGTCGCCGAGTTGCGGCGAGAAGCCGCCGAACTGGTGGCCGGCGTAGGCCTGCGCGATGGGCTCGGCTCCCTCGGGCAGCTGGTTTCCCGCGAAGAGGGCGGCGGTGCGCGCGTCGTCGAAGGCGGGCAGGGCCAGGCCCAGCTCCTCGGCCAGCGCCCGGTTGAGGTACAGGAGCTGCGGCGCGGAGACGGCCGCGGGCTTCCACGGCACATAGAAGCCTTCCAGGTCGCGGGCGTAGGAGTTGTCGAAGGCGAAGGCGGGCGAGGACATGGGGGTCAAGGTGGGGGTGATGGAAAGCGATTTCCAGCCGTCCGTCATTGTCGCCCATGACCGCGGGCAAAAGCCCGCGCGGGCCGTGGTGCCATCATGGGCGCCGTCTTCCCGTTCCCCGGAGCCCGCCATGGTCCTGCTCGAGTTCTCCATGTCCCCATTCGACAAGGGCGAGAGCCTGTCGAAGTACGTCGCCCGCTCGCTCGACATCATCGACCGCAGCGGCATCGCCTATCGACTCACGCCCATGGGCACGATCCTGGAAGGCGAGTGGGGCGAGGTGATGAAGGTCGTCACGGACTGCTTCGAGGCGATGCGCGCCGACTGCAAGCGCGTCTCCACGGCGATCCGCATCGACTACCGCGAGGGGACGGAGAGCCGGCTCGACTCGAAGATCGCCGCGATCGAAGAGAAGCTGGGCCGGAAGCTGCGCACCTGAGGCGCGCGCCTCAGTCGATCTGCGTGGCCAGCCAGCGCAGGTGCGCGGCCATCCGTTCCTCGACGCTCTCGCCCGGCGTCGCGGGTCCGAGGGCGAGGTCGATGTCGCGCCAGGCCGAGACGCGCTCGCCCAGGTCCTGCGGCCAGTCGCTCACGCCTTCGCCACCCTCGCGCGCCTCCAGCGCGGCGAAGAGCGCGTGGAAGGTGTCCAGGTAGGCGTTGGCCGCCTCGAGGAAGGGCGCGGCGCCCTGCGAGCGCAGCCACGCCTCCACCGTGCCGGCCTCGGAATACCGGCCCGGCGTCTCGGGGTGCGGCTCGGTGTGGAAGTAGTGCTCCTCGCCGCCGGGCGTGCGGTTGCGGCCCAGGGGATAGAGCCGGCAGACGAGGGGGCGATCGGGATGCACGGTGCACCCGCCTTCCACGAGGAAGACGCAGTCGCCGTTCTCGCGCCGCCTGAGGTAGACGCCCTCGGTGTGCTCGGCAAGGAATCGGGTGGTGGACATCCCCAGGCCGCGCGCCAGGCGCGCCGCCTCGTAGGGGTTCACCATGATCGCCTTGTCGCGGCAGCAGCGGCCGCAGCCCTGGCAGGCGTAGGCGAAGGGGGTGCTGCGGGCCAGCCGGTCCGACCGCTGCCAGTGGGTCGGCCAGGCCATCGGGACCGGCTGGGTCATGCGGGCCCTACTTCTTGGCGGCCGTTTCCTTCATCTGCTTGGCGTCGGCGGCCTTGAGCTTCACGGCCTTGGATTCCTTCGCCGTGACCTTGTGGGCCTGCGCGTCGCCGGCCTTGAGTTTCACCGACTTGGCGTCCTGCGCCTTCTGCTTGATGGCCTTCTGTTCGGCGGGCTTCACGGAGCCGTCGGCGGCCTGCGCGACGGGCACCATGGCGACGCCGAGCGAGGCGCCCAGGGCGGCCAGCGCCGCTTTCAGGGTGAGGTCTTTCTTGTCGGAATGCATGGAATCTCCTTGTGGTCTGCGTGGGTGGGGGCTTGCGACGCCGGCAACGATACGGGATCGGCGCCGCCGCGTCGAATCCCGCCCCCGGGCTCAGTCTTCCGGCAGCCGGCGCAGCAGGAGGGCGAGGGCGATGACGCCCGCCGTGCAGGCCACCAGCGCGCTCACCACGCCAGGCCACCGGAAGTGGCCCCAGGGCCAGCCCGCGGCGCTGCCGATGACGCTGCCGCCCAGGTAGTAGCTCGAGAGGTAGAGCGCGGAGACCATGCCCTTGCGCGGGCCGCCGCGCCGGCTCACCCAGCCGCTCGCCACGGTGTGCACGCCGAAGAAGCCGATGGTGAAGACGGCGAGGCCCAGGATGATGAGCCAGAGGGGCGAGACCAGCGTGAGGGCGATGCCCGCGGCCATCGCGAGGCCCATCGCCAGCACGAGGCGGCTTCGCCCCACGCGGTTCACGGCGTGGCCGGTGAGGGCCGACGTGGCGCTGCCCACGGCGTAGAGCGCGAAGATGGCGCCGATGGCCGCCGGCCCCAGGCCGTAGGGCGGCTGGCCCAGGCGGAAGGCCAGGTAGTTGTAGGCCCCCACGAAGGCTCCCATGATGAGGAAGGCCGTGGCGAAGAGCTTCGGCAGCCCCGGGTCGGCGAGGATCGCGCGTACGTCGCCAAGCAGCGCCTGCGGCTGCATCGAGCGCGGCACGAAGTGGCGCGGCGCGGGCAGCAGGCGCCAGAACGCGACGGCCGAGGCGATGCCCATGAGGCCCAGCACGGCCACACCCCAGCGCCAGTCGAGCCGGTCCGTGACGCCCGCCACGATGAAGCGCCCCGACATGCCGCCCAACGCGGTGGCGGCGATGTAAAGGCCCATGGCGCGGCTTCGCCTCGCCGGCTCGATCTCGTCGCCCAGGTAGGCCATGGCCGCGGCGGGCACGCCGGCGATGCACGCGCCCAGGCCCACGCGCGCGGCCAGCAGCAGCGTGAAGCTCGGCG
>JAKOWJ010000166.1 GCA_029781595.1 Pseudomonadota bacterium
TTCGAAGCGCAGACCGTCCACCGCCGCCACTTCGACCCCAACCGCGTCCAGCGCTCCACGCTCCTGTCGATCAAGACGGGGGGGTGCCCCGAGGACTGCGGCTATTGTCCCCAGTCGGCACGGCACGCCGGCGGCGTCGACGACCAGGCGATGCTGCCGCTGCCGGAGGTCGTGGCGGCCGCGCAGCGCGCCAGGGACGCCGGCGCCACGCGCTTCTGCATGGGCGCGGCCTGGCGCGGACCCAAGGCGCGGGACCTCGCGCCGGTGCTCGACATGGTGCGCGCGGTGAAGGGCCTGGGCCTGGAGACCTGCGCCACGCTGGGCATGCTGAAGGACGGCCAGGCCGAGCAGCTGCGCGAGGCGGGGCTGGACTACTACAACCACAACCTCGACACCGCGCCCGAGTTCTACGGGAGCGTCATCACGACGCGCGACTACCAGGACCGGCTGGACACCCTCGAGCGCGTGCGCTCCGCCGGGCTCAACGTGTGCTGCGGCGGGATCGTCGGGATGGGCGAGTCGCGCGAGGCGCGCGCGGGGCTCCTGGCACAGCTCGCGGCCCTCGATCCGCCCCCGGAGTCGGTGCCCATCAACCAGCTCGTGCAGGTGGAGGGCACGCCGCTCGCCGGCACGGACGCCCTGCCCTGGACCGAGTTCGTGCGCACCGTCGCCGCGGCCCGCATCCTCATGCCCGCGAGCTTCGTCAGGCTGTCGGCCGGCCGCACGCAGATGCACGAGGCCGTCCAGGCGCTGTGCTTCCTGGCCGGCGCCAACTCCATCTTCTACGGCGAGAAGCTCCTCACCACGGGCAACCCCGACGTGCAGCAGGACGAGGCGCTCTTCCGCGCCCTCGGCCTGCAGGCCGGCTAGGGTCCGTGGGCGGGGCGGGATCCGCGGCCCTCGCCGAAGGGCTCGCCTCGCTCGCGAGGGACGGCCTGCTTCGCGAGCGGCGCACGCTGGACTCGCCCCAGGGCCCGGTGGTCGTCGAGGGCGGCCGGCGCCTGGCGAACTTCGCCGCCAACGACTACCTGGGCCTCGCGGACGACCCGCGCATCAAGGCCGCGGCGCACGCCGCCATCGACCGCTACGGCTTCGGCGCCGGCGCCTCCGCGCTCGTCACGGGCCACACTCGCGCGCACGAGGAAGCCGAGGCGGCCTTCGCGCGCTTCACCGGGGCGCCGCGGGCGCTGCTCTTCCCGAGCGGGTACGCGGCCAACCTCGGCATCCTCACCGCGCTCGCCGACCGCTCCGCCGAGATCTTCGCGGACCGCCTGAACCACGCCTGCCTCAACGACGGGGCGCTGCTCTCGTGCGCCGCCTTCCGCCGCTACCCGCACGGCGACGTGGACCGCCTGGCCTCGCTCCTCTCGCGCTCGCAGGCGACAGTCCGGGTGATCGCGACCGACGCCGTTTTCAGCATGGACGGCGACCTCGCGCCGCTCGCGGCGCTGCTCGACCTCGCCGAGCGCCACGACGCCTGGCTCGTGGCCGACGACGCGCACGGCATCGGCGTGCTGGGCGGCGGCCGCGGCACGCCGGCGCACCTGGGCCTTCGCTCGCCGCGCCTCGTGCACATGGCCACGCTCGGCAAGGCGCTCGGCGGCTACGGCGCCTTCGTCGCCGGCGAGGGCCCGCTGGTCGAGTGGCTGCTGCAGCGCGCGCGCCCCTACGTGTTCTCCACGGCGTTGCCGCCCGCGGCGGCGGCCGCCGCGACCGCCGCCATCGGCATCCTCGAGTCGGACGCCTCGCCCGTGCGCGCGCTCGGCGAGCGCATCGCCGCGTTCCGCGCGGCCTGCGCGCGCGAGGGCATCGCCGCCGCTTCGCACACCGCCATCCACCCCGTCGTCGTGGGCGACCCGCGGCGGGCGGTCGCGCTCTCGGCGCGCCTGCGCGAGCGCGGCCGCCTCGTGCCCGCCATCCGGCCGCCGACGGTGCCCGAGGGGACGGCGAGGCTTCGCGTGTCGCTCTCGGCCGCGCACCCGCCGGCCGCCATCGAGGCCCTGGCCACCGACCTCGCCGCGGCCCTCCGCGATGACGCTGCACGTTGAGTCGCTGGGGCACGGGCCCGACCTCGTGCTGCTGCACGGCTGGGGGCTGCACGGCGGCGTGTGGCGCTCGCTCGCCGACCGCCTGGCCGGCGCGTGGCGCGTGCACCTGGTGGACCTGCCGGGCCACGGCCACTCGCGCGCCGCGCCGTTCGGGCGCCTGGACGACGTCGTCGACGCCGTCGCCCCGCACGTGCCCCGGGGCGCGCGCCTGTGCGGCTGGTCCCTCGGCGGGCTCGTGGCGATGCGCCTGGCCGCGCGCCACCCCGGCCACGCCCGCTCGCTCGCCCTCGTGAGCGCCACGCCCTGCTTCGTGCGGCGCACGGACTGGCCGCACGCCATGGCGCCCGAGACGCTCTCGCGCTTCGAGCAGGGCCTGCGGGCGGACCCGGCCGCGACCATCCACAGCTTCGTGAGCCTGAACGCGCTGGGCGGGCCGGAGGCGCGCGCCCGGGTGCGCGAGCTGGCGGCATGCCTCGTCGAGCGCGGCACGCCGGGCGCGGACACGCCGGCCGCCGGGCTCGCCGTGCTGCGCGAGGCGGACCTGCGCGAGGACGCGCGGACGCTCGCGCTGCCGGTGACGGTGGTACACGGCGGACGGGACGCGCTCGTGCCCGTCGGAGCGGGGCGCTGGCTCGGGTCCGCGCTGCCGCGCGCGCGCCTGGTGGAGATCGGCGGGGCGGCCCACCTGCCCTTCGTGAGCCACGCCGACGCCGCCGCCGCCGCGCTCTCGGAGCACGCCGGTGGATGAGGCCGTCCTCCCCGTCCGGCGGGACGTGCGCCGCGCTTTCGAGCGGGCCGCGCGCACGTACGACGACGCGGCCGTCCTGCAACGCGAGGTGTGCGCGCGCCTCGCCGCGCACCTCGACCCCGTGCGCCTCGCGCCGCGGCGCATCCTGGACCTGGGCTGCGGAACCGGCCACGCGTTCGGCGAGCTGGCCGCGCGCTACCGCGGCGCGCACCTGGTCGGCGTGGACCTCGCTCACGCGATGCTCGCGCGTTCCCGGGCGCGCGCGCCCTGGTGGCGCCGCCTGCCGGGCGTGCCGCGCCCGTCGCTCGCCTGCGCGGACGCGGAGCGCCTGCCGCTCGCGGCCGGCGCCGTGGACCTCGTGTTCTCCAATCTCGCGCTGCAGTGGTGCGACGCGTCCCGCGTGTTCGCGGAGTCCGCGCGCGTGCTGGCGCCCGGCGGCCTCGTCCTCTTCTCCACGTTCGGCCCCGACACGCTGCGCGAGCTGCGCGCCGCCTTCGCCGCGGCCGACGGCGCGCCGCACGTGAACCGATTCGTCGACATGCACGACCTGGGCGACGCGCTGGTGCACGCCGGGTTCGCCGACCCCGTGATGGACATGGAGCTCGTCACGCTCGAGTACGACTCGGTGGGCGCGGTGCTGCGCGACCTGAAGGCCATCGGCGCGGTCAATTCGCTCCCGGCGCGCTCGCGCGGGCTGACGGGGCGCGCGCGCTGGCGGCGCATGACCGACGCCTACGAGGGCCTGCGCCGCGGCGGCACGCTGCCGGCGACCTGGGAGGTGGTCTACGGGCACGCGTGGAAGGTCGCGCCCTCGCGCCTGGCCGACGGGCGGCAGGTGGTGCGCTTCGTGAAGGGCGCGGCGCCGTGAGCCGCGGGCTCTTCGTCACGGGCACCGACACCGGCGTGGGCAAGACGCTCGCGGCGTGCGTGCTGGTGCACGCGCTGCGCGCGCGCGGGCTGCGCGTGGCGCCCATGAAGCCCGTGGCC
>JAKOWJ010000171.1 GCA_029781595.1 Pseudomonadota bacterium
CCGCGCTCCACAGGTTGGCGAGCCCGCCCTCGTCCGAGAGGTAGACCACGCGGTCGCCCCAGGCCATCGGGTGCGAGCGGTTGGCCGGCGGGGCGCCCGCGAAGAGCGGCTCGGCCTCCCCGCCCGAGGCCGGGTCGAAGCGCCAGATCGACGCCATGGCGCCGCCGCGGTACAGGCGCAGGTTGTCGCGACCCACGCCGAAACGCGTGAAGAGCACGCGCCCGTCGGCGAGCACGGCACCGTCGCTCGCCTGCGCCAGCGGGAAGAGGCGCACCTTGCCGCCGGCCGGATCCACGGCCGCGAGCTGCGGCTCGCGCGTGTGCTGGAAGGCCGCCGTCGTGAAGAGCACCTCCCCGCCCGGCGTCCAGCCGGCCACCCGCGCGAGGCCGCCCTGCCACGTGAGGCGCTTCGGCAGCCCGCCGGCCAGCGGCATCGCGTAGACCTCGGTCGGGCCCTCGTAGGTCGCGGAGAATGCGACCGTGCGCCCGTCCGGCGAGATCGCCGCGTGCGACTCCAGGCCCGCGCCCGTGGTGAGGCGGGTGGCTTCGCCCCCGGCGGCCGGCGCGCGCCACAGGTCGCCCTCGGCCGTGAAGACCAGGGTGTCGCCCGAGAGCGCGGGGAAGCGGTAGTAGCCCCCGGCGGCCGAGGCCCCGAGGCCGAGCGCGAGCAGCAGGACGGCCGCGAGCGCGCGCACGGTCAGCGCGCCATCGCGTAGAACTCGTCGTTCGGGCGCATGGCCGTGAGGTTGGCCATGCGGTTGGAGAGCGCGAAGAAGGCGGCGATGGCGCCCACGTCCCACACGTCCTCGTCCGAGAGGCCGTGCGCGTGCAGCGGCGCGAAGTCGTGCGTCTCCACGCGGTGCGCCTCGGTGGCGACCCTCATCGCGAAGTCGAGGATGGCGCGCTCGCGCGGCGAGAGGTCGGCCTTGAGGTAGTTGCCCGCGACCTGGTCGGCGAGCATCGGGCGCTTGGAGTAGGCCCGCAGGATCGCGCCGTGCGCCACGATGCAGTACAGGCAC
>JAKOWJ010000178.1 GCA_029781595.1 Pseudomonadota bacterium
CACGGAGGTGGTGGGGCAGAGCAGGTCGAAGCCCGAGTAGAGCTTCTTGGCGTCGTCGAGGGTGCAGACGGAGACGCCCGAATTGCCGATCTTGCCGTAGATGTCCGGCCGCTCGTGGGGATCCTCGCCGTAGAGCGTGACGCTGTCGAAGGCGGTGGAGAGCCGCGCGGCGGGCTGGCCCTTGCTCACGTAGTGGAAGCGCTTGTTGGTGCGCTCCGGCGTGCCCTCCCCGGCGAACATGCGCGTCGGGTCCTCGCCCGCGCGCTTGTACTCGAAGACGCCCGCGGTGAAGGGGAAGCGCCCCGGCACGTTCTCCAGGAGCTGCCAGGCGAGGATCTCGCCCCAGCTCCGGGACTTCGGCAGCGCCACCTTCGGGATGCGCGTGCCCGAGAGCGTGGCGGTGTAGTTCCTCGTGCGGATCTCCCGGCCGCGCACCACGTAGACGTTCTCGTCGTCGGAGAAGGCGTGGACCGTGCGCTCCCAGGCCGCGAGGAGCCTGCGGCAGCCTGCGTGCAGCTCCCCCAGGTGCTCCTGGTAGCGCTGGCGCAGGAGGCGGACCGCGACGGCGTGCTCCCGGTCGGCGCCCTCCGCGTCCTCGCCCTCCAGCGGGGCGGCGAGGGCCGCGGCGTCGTAGAACTCCGCCATGGCGGGCACGGGGTCGCCGAGGGTCTGGAGCGAGGCGTAGAGGGCATAGGCCGTCTCCGCCGTGTCGGCCTGCTTGGCCGCCCACCGCTTGTAGCCCTGCACCGTGTCGGCGATCTCGGCGAGGTAGCGCGCCCGCTCCCCGGGGATGATGGCGCGCTTCGCGGACTCGCCCTCGGGGGCCTCCAGCCGCGGCGTCCAGGCCACGCCGGTCCTCGCCGCCAGCGTCTCCACCATGGCGCGGTAGGCCCGCGTCGTGCCCGGGTCGTTGAACTGGGAGGCGATGGTGGCGTGGACCGGCATCGTGGACGCGTCCGCGTCGAAGCGCTTGCGCGAGCGCTGGTACTGCTTGCGCACGTCCCGCAGGGCGTCCTCGGCCCCGCGCTTGTCGGCCTTGTTCAGCACCACCAGGTCGGCGAAGTCGATCATGTCGATCTTCTCGAGCTGGGTGGCGGCGCCG